>CAJUSB010000014.1 GCA_910589115.1 uncultured Clostridia bacterium
CAGAGGGCAGCGCCCTCTGGTGCCGTCCGCACAGGACCGCCCGCCGCGCAGGCGCGGGAGTCCAGAGGGCAGCGCCCTCTGGTGCCGTCCGCACAGGACCGCCCGCCGCGCAGGCGCGGGAGTCCAGAGGGCAGCGCCCTCTGGTGCCGTCCGCATAGGACCCGTTCAAGCCGTTTCCACCGCCTCCGCGTCCTTGTAGCTGGCGATCAGCTGGGAAATCATGCTGATTGCAGTTTCTCCCGGCTTGATTCGGAGTGATAAAGAAGGGGATTTGCCAGCGCTTAGCAGCAGCCGTCCCCGGAATAAGGAAGAACCACACAGCGCCGTCAGACGTGCATAATCCGGGTCCGGGAAAAACAAAAGGATTCGGCCCTCGTTCTGCCGGATTTCATTGATGCCGATTTCTGCCGCCTGCGAACGCAGCAGCGCAATGTCAAGCAGCGCAACCGCCTCCGCCGGAGGATCGCCAAAACGGTCAATCAGTTCGTCAAGCACATCGCTTCGCGTCGTTTCACTACGAATCAAAGCAATGCGCCGGTACAAGTCTACCCGCTGCCCTGCATCCGGTACATAGCTTTCCGGCAGGTTCGCCGAAAGCGTCAAATCCGCCGCACACTCTACCCGGCGCGGAACCGGCTCGCCCTTTTCTTCCAGGACCGCCTCTTCCAAAAGTTTCAAATACAGGTCGTAGCCGACACTCATCATGTGCCCGGACTGCTCCGGCCCCAGCACGTTGCCCGCACCCCGAATTTCCAGGTCACGCATAGCAATCTTAAATCCTGAGCCGAACTCCGCAAATTCACGCACCGCGTTCAGCCGCTTCTGTGCAAGCTCGCTGAGCACCTTGCCCCGGCGGAAAGTCAGATAAGCCGAGGCACGGCGGCTGGAACGTCCTACTCGCCCGCGTATCTGATGCAGCTGCGCCAGACCCATCGTGTCCGCATTCTCAATAATCAGGGTGTTGACATTCGGGATGTCAATACCGGTCTCAATAATCGTCGTGCATACCAGAATATCAATTTCACCATCGGTCATTTCCCGCATGACCGATGCCAGCTGCCGCTGCCCCATCTTGCCGTGGGCAATGCCGATTCGCGCGTCCGGCAGCTCCTCTTGCAAATGCAGCGCAACGCTGTCAATACTCTCCACAATATTATGCAGGTAAAATACCTGTCCGCCGCGTGCCAACTCCCGCCGGATCGCGTCCAGCAGCAGCGGTTCACTGTATTCCAGCACATAGGTTTGGACCGGATGCCGGTTGTGCGGCGGCTCCTCAATCGATGACATGTCCCGGATACCGGACAGTGCCATATTCAGCGTGCGCGGAATCGGCGTTGCCGACAAGGTCAGCACGTCAACCTGTTTGCTCAGCTGCTTAAGTTTTTCCTTGTGAGAAACGCCAAAGCGCTGTTCCTCATCCACTACGAGCAGCCCCAGGTCATGGAACTTTACGCTTTTGTTAAACAGCTTGTGCGTCCCAATCAGTAAATCTATCATGCCTGCATTCAGCAGCTCAAAGATTTTCTTTTGCTCGGCACCGGTCTTGTATCGAGACAATAACTCAATCCGCACCGGATATCCCCGGAAACGTTCAGAAGCGGTCACAAAATGCTGCCGTGCAAGCACGGTCGTCGGCGCAAGGATAGCCGCCTGTTTGCCCGCGAGCACACATTTCATGACAGCCCGCAACGCGACCTCGGTCTTGCCAAAACCAACATCTCCGCAAAGAAGCCGATCCATTGGCCGGTCAGATTCCATATCCTGCTTGATTTCCTTCACGCAGCGCAGCTGATCGTCTGTTTCCTCGTAAGGGAATGCCTGTTCAAATTCGCGCTGCCAATCGTCATCCGGCGGAAAAGCATAGCCCCGCTGCCGTTCGCGTTCTGCATACAGCTTAATCAGCCCCGCCGCAAGATCCTTGGCTGCGGCTTTTGCCCGTGTGCGTGCCTTTGTCCAGTCCGTGCCGCCCAGTTTGGTCAGCGACACCCGTTCCTGATCTCCGCCAATATATTTAGAAATTAAGTCCAGACTAGTTGCCGGTACATACAGGAAGTCCGTACCCGCAAAGGAAATTTTAATAAAATCCCGCTCGGCATCGTCAACGACCATGCGTTCCATGCCGATAAACCGGCCAATACCGTGATATTCATGTACGACCAGATCGCCGGGAGTCAGGTCTGCATAGCTGCGCACCCGGTCACGTCCGGTCTTATTCCGTTTGGACGGCTTGCGGGTGGCGCTTCGCCCTTCTGTGAGTACGGTCATACCGGTTTCCGGGTACTCAAAGCCGGCCGAAATGTGCCCCTCCATAACTGAAACCTGGCCACGCTGCGGCAGCTCGTCTGTGCAGCGTGCAGGCAGACCTGCGTCCTGCAAAATTTCAAGCATATTTTTGCAGCGCAGTGCCGAACCGCAAACAACTACAACGGCACGATTTTGCAGCAGATAAGCGTCAATATCGGAGCAAAGCGCTTCCATAGACCCGCTGAAGGCATTCATTTGCCCTGCGGTAAAATTGAGCAGGGTTTTCGGTGCCAATTCAGGAATCGCATTGAGGAAGGTATCCAGCCGCACAGTTGGAAAATGGCCAAAACGGTCAGCGATACGCAAAAAATCTAATGCAAAACCAGCGGTTTCGTGAGGCAGCTCACCGCGTTCTGTGAGGGTTTCCAGGTCAAAGGTCAGGTGCTGGAAATAACCGCGGGCTGCTTCGCGCAGACGCGGGGTATCGTCAACTAAGAGGATGGTATCCTTCGGAAGATAATCGAAAAGCGTTGCAGGCTCACTGCCATAGATTTCAGGGAAATATTTATCGGCGGCTGGCAGCAGCGCGGTTTCTCTTAATCGTTCCAGGTCGTTTTCAATATTTTTTCCCAGGTCTGGATGTTTCTTACGCCGTCCAGACACAATTTTCGTCAGGCGGCTGCACAATCCAGGGATACCGCCTTCGGCCTGACCGGGGAGGGCTTCCATACAGGGGAGGCAGAGTAGCCGGGACAGGGAACCACCGCGCCGCTGGCTTCCGACATCAAAATATCCCATGGAATCGATTTCATCGCCCCAAAACTCGACACGGACGGGACTCTCCTCCTGGGGCGGGAACAGGTCAAGGATACCGCCGCGCACGGAAAACTGCCCATATCCCTCAACTTGAGCGGTGCGCTGATAACCGGCGGCGACCAGCTTTTGAACCAACTGGTTCAGCGGTTCCGCAGCGCCTGTACAAAGTTCCAGAGTTGCTTGCTCCAACACGGCAGGCGGAATTGCTGCCTGCTGTGCTGCGGCGATGGATGCAACGGCAATGGGAGCACCTTGACGGAGGCGGGAGAGTGCGGCAATGCGCGCCTGTTCATAGCTGTGTGAATGGGACTCCACGCCTAGGAACATGAACTCGCGTGACGGGACGACCAGCACGTCTTGGAGGCCTGAAAATGCGGCTAAATCGGCGGCGAGGCGATTGGCGGCGGCTTCGTCATCGGTCAGGACGAAGACGGGGCGGCCGGTTTCCAGGCGGAGCGCGGCGGCTAGCTGCGCTTTATGGACGGCTGACAGGCCGCAGGCGAGCACAGGGGTACGCCCGGACTGCACAGCGTCAGACAACTTCTCGTATTCTTTAATCTGTTTAATACTATTTGTTAATTCAAACATATCTGATTACCAATCCCCTTTCGTTCTTGCACTGCACTGGATGTCCTACGCGGACGGCGCTCCTCGCCGGAGGGGCGTCCTACGCGGACGGCGCCAGTGGGCTCTGCCCTCTGGACTCCCGCAATTTTTTCGAGAAAAAATTGAGTAAAAGCTTCATTTCGCCTGCGGGCGGAACGGGGGATTTTTTCATCCCCGTTCGTTTATACACCGTTGACCTGCCCGCCAAAAGCACGGCGGGCAGGTCGGCTGAATGCGTCGCGCCTCATTTATTGTCACCGGTTTAAGTTCTATCCTTTGTGAAAGCTGCGAATAACGCCAAAAGGGGCAGATAATATCTGCCCTTGGCTTATTTGCATCACACGGCAAAGACCCTCAAATGCAAGCCACCTTTTTAATTTACGAATGCAATTGTTTACAGCAGCCGCTTTCATTATATGCTATCATTCCAATATAATATGTCGAAATCGGGATGATTCTGATTTTCTGCATATGTTTGAAAAACACATAAGGCTGCAATTCAACACCGCAAATATTGTTTGCTGAAAGCGGGAACGCCCTGACAGGACGTTCCCTTTTCCTTACGTTTTATGCTTCGTGCGTTTCGTGGCAATGCGCACAATCCATGCTGCACCCTAAAATCGTTTCCGGGTCTTTCCCAATTCGGCGATAATAATCTGCAATCGCCGAACGCAGCGCCTCTTCGGCCAATACGGAGCAATGCATTTTCACCGGGGGAAGCCCATCTAGCGCCTCTGCAACGGCTTTATTGGTCAATTTCAATGCTTCTTCCAGGCTTTTGCCCTTTACCATTTCAGTTGCCATTGAGCTGGTTGCAATCGCAGCACCGCAGCCAAAGGTCTTAAACTTTACGTCCTCAATGATTTCCTGATCGTTCACTTTGAGGTAAATTTTCATGATATCGCCGCATTTGGCGTTACCAACTTCGCCCACACCATTTGCGTCCGAAAGCTCACCGACATTGCGGGGATTCGTAAAGTGGTCAAATACTTTTTCGCTGTATTCCATAGCTATGGACTCCTTTTATGCTAAAAATAATTCGTTATCATTTCATGAGACAAGATCATCCATGCAGACCGGCAGCTGCTGACAGGTCAGGTTTTCCATCCACCCAGACCGGACTCATCGCACGCAAAGTGCTGACGACTTCTGTAACGGCCGCAATCAGATAATCAACATCTTCCTCGGTGTTCTGTTCACCAAGCGTCAACCGCAGCGAACCATGGGCAATCTCATGCGGCAGACCAATCGCCATCAATACATGGGAAGGGTCAAGCGAGCCGGTCGAGCAGGCAGAACCAGTGGAAGCACACACACCACGTGCATCCAGCAGCAGGATCAATCCCTCTCCCTCGATTGCCTCAAATACGAAAGAGGCTGTACCCGGGAGACGGTTCACCGGATCACCGGTTGCATGGGTATAGGGGATTTTCAGGATTCCCTGGGTCAAGCGGTCAGTCAGACGGCGGACATGTGACATCTTTTCATCCATTTCAGAAACAGCATCCTCTATAGCTGTCCCCATTCCGACCATACCAGCGACATTCTCGGTGCCAGAGGCCCAGCCGCGCTCCTGCCCGCCGCCAAAAACTGACGGTTTCAGGGTAATCCCTTTTCGGCAGTAAAGTGCACCGATCCCTTTGGGTCCGCGGAATTTATGCGCAGAAATCGACAGTAAATCAATTCCCATTGCCTGCACATCAAGGGGCATATGACCTGCGGCCTGCACTGCATCCGTATGGAAAACAGCACCGTGTGCATGGACAATTTCAGAAATCGCTTTCAAATCCTGCACCGTACCGATTTCGTTATTAGCCGCCATAACGGAAACGATTGCCGTATCATCAGAAATCTCACGGCGGAGCTGTTCCAAATCAATGCGCCCCTGCTTGTCCACATCCAGATAAGTGACGCGCCAACCTTCCTTTTCAAGCGCCTCACAGGTATACAGTACGGCATGATGCTCGATTTTAGAGGTAATAATATGCTTCCGGCCATGATTGGACGGCCCTTCGACAAACCCGCGGATGGCAAGATTATCTGCCTGCGAACCGCTGCCGGTAAAAATAATTTCGCCAGGCTTGCGGTCATTGGCTTCATTGATGGGTTCAGCTGCATTCAGTGCCCGGCCAATTTGTGCACGAGCGGTATTTGCCGCATTTTTAGCCTGCTGTCCAATTCGGTACAGGGACGATGGATTGCCATAATATTCTGTCAGCCAAGGCTTCATTGCCTCAAACACATGTTCAGAAACCGGGGTGGTCGCTGCATTGTCGGCATATACAAAACGCTTTGTCATCTTAAGGTTTTCCTCCTTTGCATAGTGCATAGGCAGATATAGTATGCCTTTCACTTGAGGGATCACTCATATATTCTTTGTTTATATTATATAATATACACCAAAGATGTCGATTTTACAAGCAACATTATGCACGAATAACAGAGATGTGAAGCGTCTGTTTTACAATTTTTTCACAAGATACGACAGTTTTATTCACTGGAATATACAGAAACTTTCAGATTTATTCCCTACTTTTCAGTTTTTTATGCGGGTTTTCCACAGAACAAGTGTTTTCTGTGCATAACTTTTCCCAGCAGAACATTTGTTAAAGGGGATTTCGCCCAAAGGCAAAATCCCCTATAAACTGAAAGTTCGTCATTATCTATCTTTCTTTTTCTCCTCTTTCCCTTTTTTATTTTTGCTCCACCAAGTGCCAGCCACTGAACAGCTTCCACCTAAAATAAACAAAACAAAAACAATAATTGCCCATAAATCTTCCATGTATCATGTTCCTCCTGATAAAATATATGCTCGCTACGGAAAATGCATATCTGTCAAATTGATATGAATAAAGTATACCACTGATACCGTCAACGTTCAACCCTCATTTTTAGGTTTTAGTAGTAGTGTCGAGCAATGCGCCGACATATACCCATTGTAACTGATGAGCGACCAACATCCATATATATTCAGTTGTGAAATCACAAATACACTATATTTCAAAACAAATACTATTCAAAACTAACGGTTTTCCCGCATAATACCATCCCCGCCCGCCCTCCTTTTGGCGGGCGGGGCAGTATGCATATACAGCAGCCACCGCACCCATCCCCGCCGCAGCGGAAAAAAGCTTTTACTCAATTTTTTCTCGAAAAAATTGCGGGTGCAGGGCAGCGCCCTGCCGCTCCCCGCGTAGGGGCGGGTGCAGGGCAGCGCCCTGCCGCTCCCCGCGTAAGGGCCCGCAGGGGCGCGAAAAAGGCTGCCTCGGAGTGAGACAGCCTCTTCGTATAATGATCCTATGAATTACTTAGCAGCCTTTGCAGCCTTGACTTCCTCGATCAGCAGCGGGACAACCTTGAACAGGTCGCCGCAAATGCCGTAGTCAGCAACCTCGAAGATTGCAGCAGAGTCGCTCTTGTTAACAGCAACAATGCACTCAGAGTCAGCCATGCCAGCCTTGTGCTGGATTGCACCAGAAATGCCAAGCGCAACATACAGCTGCGGACGGACAGTCTGGCCAGTCTGGCCAACCTGATGATCCGCCGGAAGCCAGCCGGAGTCAACAGCCGCACGCGAAGCACCAACAACACCGCCCAGCTCGTCAGCAAGCTCCTTCGCAAGTGCAAGACCCTTCTCTACGTCAGAAGAAATGCCACGGCCAACAGAAACAATTACACCAGCTTCAGACAGGTTTACAAGCTCCTTAGCAGCCTTGACAATCTCAACAACATTGGTCTTGATGTCAGCCTCGGACAGCTCAAATGCAGGATGCTCAACAACTACCTTGTCAGCCTTCGCCTGGTCAAATGCGCTCTTCTTCATAACCCCAGGGCGGACAGTGCTCATCTGCGGGCGGAAACGCGGGCAGATAATGGTCGCCATCAGATGGCCACCAAATGCCGGACGGGTCTGAAGAATGATCTTGTGCTCATTATCGGTCTTGGAGTAGCCGATTTCGAGCTTGGTGCAGTCCGCAGTCAGGCCAGTACGCAGGCGTGCAGCCAGACGGGGGCCGAGGTCACGGCCAATGTTCGTTGCACCAATCAGGAAGATTTCCGGCTTCTTCTCCATGATAATGTCAACAATAACCTTAGCGTAAGCATCGGTGGTGTACTTGTCCAGCATCGGAGAGTTGCATACCATCACCTTGTCTGCGCCGTGGCCGCCAATCTGAGCAGCAAGGCCGTCAACATTGTCGCCAAGCAGCAGGCCGCACAGCTCTACGCCCAGCTCGTCGGCCAGCTTGCGGCCTTCGGAGATCAGCTCGAGCGCTGTGTTCTGGAGCACGCCCTGGCGCTGCTCGCAGAAGACCCATACGCCCTTGAATTCATCAATAGCTCTATTGTCAAACATGTTCGTATTATCTCCTTTCGACTTAGATGATGTGCTTCTCAAGCAGGATGGAAGCCAGCTTTTCGCAGGTGCCCTTGTCAGCACCCTCAAGCATGGTGCCTGCACCCTTCTGCGGAGGAGTGAACGACGCATAAATGTTCGTCGGGGAACCCTTCAGGCCGATGGTATCCACCTCGATCAGCGGGTCGTCCTTGAGTGCCTCATAGTCGTATACCGTCAGAGGCTTGTTGTAGCAGTCGAAAATGCCGCCAACAGTCATATAACGGGGCGCATTAAGCTCCTTAATGGCAGTAAGCAGGCAGGGCGTCTGGGTCTCAATGGTCATATAGCCATCCTCAAGCATACGCTTGCAGGTGACCTTGGTGCCCTCAACCTTGAGATCAGCAACATAAGTAACCTGCGGAATGCCGAGCTTTTCAGCAATCTGCGGGCCAACCTGTGCGGTGTCACCGTCGATAGCCTGACGGCCGCACATAACGATATCGCCCTCATCAATGCCAATCTTCTTAACAGCAGCCGCCAGGATCTGAGAGGTTGCAAAGGTGTCAGAGCCGCCGAACTCACGGCCGGAAACCAGAACAGCCTCGTCAGCGCCCATTGCAAGCAGCTCACGCAGCATCCCTTCCGCCGGAGGGGGGCCCATGGTGACAACAACAACCTTGCAGCCAGTGTTGTCCTTCAGGGTCAGTGCAGCCTCAACGGCATTCTTGTCGTCGGGGTTGATGATAGTAGCCATAGAAGCACGGTTCAGTGTGCCGTCCGGATTGACAGCGACCTTGCCGGAGGTATCGGGAACCTGCTTAACACATACGATAACTTTCATAGCTTCAGAAATCCTCCCTTGTCAAAATTATCTCAGCACCTGACCGGCGATGACCATTCTCTGTACCTGTGAAGTACCCTCATAGATCTCGGTGATCTTAGCGTCACGCATCATGCGCTCAACCGGATACTCGCGGGTGTAGCCGTAGCCGCCAAAAATCTGTACGCACTTGGTCGTAACATCCATAGCGGTTTCAGCTGCAAAGAGTTTCGCCATAGCGGCCTCCTTGGTGTAGGGCAGGCCGTTGTCCTTGTTGAAGGCAGCGCGGCGGACGAGCAGGCGGGCAGCCTCGATATGGGTAGCCATATCAGCAACCATCCACTGCAGGCCCTGGAAGGAAGACAGGGGCTTGCGGAACTGTACGCGTTCTTTCATGTAAGCAACTGCCTGATCCAGCGCACCCTGCGCAATGCCGAGCGCCTGGGAAGCAATACCGATACGGCCGCCGTCAAGGGTGGTCATAGCAATCTTGAAGCCGCCATTCTCCTTGCCGAGCAGACGGTCTGCGGGCAGATGAACATTCTCAAAGATCAGCTCGCCGGTCTGGGAGCCGCGGATGCCCATTTTATGCTCGATCTTACCAATGGTAAAGCCAGGATCATTGATGTCCATGATGAAAGCAGAAATGCCCTTGTTGCCGAGCTTCTTGTCGGTCATGGCAAAAACGATGTAGGTTTCTGCGCAGCCTGCGCCAGTGATAAAGACCTTGGAACCGTTGATGATGTAAGAGCCGTCCTCCTGCTTCTCAGCGATGGTCTGCTGGGCAGCGGAGTCAGTGCCGGCGTTGGGCTCGGTCAGACCGAAAGCGCCCATTTTCTGGCCGGAAATGAGCGGGCGGAGCCACTTTTCCTTCTGCTCGGGGGTGCCATACTTGAAGATGGGCCAAGCGCACAGGGTCGCGTGCGAGGACAGGATGCACCCAGTGGTGCCGCAGAAACGGGATGCCTCTTCAATCGCAATCGTATAGCAGATGGTATCGCCGCCGGAGCCGCCGAGCTCCTTGGGGAACTGGATACCCAGCAGGCCGTACTTCTGGAGCTTGTGCACCAGGTCCCACGGATACTGCTCGGTAGCGTCAGTGTCTGCTGCAATGGGCTCGATCTCGTTCACCGCGAATTCACGGCAGAGCTTCTGCATCATTGCCTGTTCTTTTGTCAGCCTAAAATCCATGCCATTAAACCTCCCAAAAAAATGAATTGTCAGATGTTAGTAAATACGGGCAAAAAGCCCGCTTCATAGCAGGCGCTGGCAAAAGAACCTGTATACGCCCTGCCCCCAAAACGCAGGACGTGTGCAGGCTGCTGTTGCTGCACGGCGCAGGCGATGCCGCAGGGCCGTGCCCGCTATAAAGCCGAAGTATTTAGGACACACCTTACATGACAGCATGTCTAATCACTATTATAAACATTTTAAGCGGTTTGTCAATGATTCCTACGTGAATTCTTATGAAATTTGCATGAAAAAAATATCATAACAAGCGTAAAGCTGAATAAAACATCCCAGAAACCTCCCACAAAAAAGCAACAGATTTCAACATAATTATACAAACTTCATAATATCCATCACTTTTTGCCGGGCAATCCGCCATACCTGCCGATCAGCCCTCCTGTCCGCTGCCCGCACCGCCCCCGCACCTATGCATCAGGACTTCCAAAAAAACGGTCTGCCCGCCAAATCAGCGCGACACCGGTTTCCAAACGTGGCTGCTGCCAGCAGCATTTTTTCCTGATTTTGGATGCGAAAACCGGCCCTATACCTATTAAACTAAGGCGCGATTGTGAAAATAGGTAGGTTCGCGGGCAAAATTGCCTAAAAAAACCGGCAATCTTACCCTAGTTTTTTTTGAAAACGGGACGTATAATAGCATTTGTTAAAAAACCGGCAGTTTCAGCCTGCCGGGACTTCGGGGGCTGCGAAAAGAACCATTTTGCGCAGATGGTTCCGGTGCGGCGCCCCACAGAAGAGGGAGGAAAAAAATGTTTGTGGTGTTCTTGCTGCTGTGGATCCTTCTCAACGGCAGGGTAACAATGGAAATCGTCATACTAGGTGCGATTTTCTCCGCGGCATTCGACCTGTTTGCCCGCAAATACCTGGGACGCACCCTGAAAGGCGACCTCAAATGGCTCCGCCGTGCGCCGCTGCTTGCAAAGTACCTGATCGTGCTGCTTTTCGAGATCGTCAAGGCGAACCGGGACGTGATCCGTCTGGTCCTGTCCCCCAGCCAGGAGGTTGAGCCTCGGCTGGTAGAGGTGCGCACCGACCTGAAAAGCGACAGTGCCCGTTCGATGCTTGCCAATTCGATCACACTCACGCCGGGGACGATCACGGTGAAATTAAAAAGCGGCTATTTGCAGGTCCACTGCCTGGACCGTTCACTCTCCGAAGGGCTTGGCGATTCGAGCTTTGTCCGCATCCTGCGGGAAATGGAGGCCATTGAATGAGAACAATTGAGCTGAATTTTTTCAACACATTGGCGCTTGCCTGCATGGTTTTCATGTCGATCCTGTTCATGTGTGCACTGCTGCGGGCGGTGCGCGGGCCGCGCGTGACCGACCGTCTGGTCGCAGTCAATATGATCGGCACAATGACGATCGCCATCATAGCAATCCTGGCCGAAGTGCTTGGCGAGGGTGGGCTGATCGATATCTGCCTCATCTATGCCATGATCAGCTTCCTAGCGATTGTCGTGCTGGTAAAGGTTTACATGGGCGTATACCGCCAGCGAAAAATCCGTAAAATCTCAAGCGAACAAAACATAAAGGGGGAAAAACCGTCATGATTGCTGCACTGCAATCCTTTGCTGCGGCTGCCTGTATCCTGGGCGGGACCTTTGTCATGCTGATTGCCACCATTGGCGTAAACCGGTTCCATTACGTGCTGAACCGGATGCACGCGGCGGCGCTGGGCGATACGCTTGGCCTCGGGCTGGTGCTGCTCGGGCTAATCGTGCATAACGGCCTGACCTTTGTTTCCCTGAAGATGCTGCTGGTCCTGGTTTTCTTCTGGAATGCAAGCCCGGTCTGCTCGCACCTGATCAGCAGCCTTGAAGTTCAGACGAACCCAGAGCTTGAAAAGGAGTGTGAGATCATCCATGAGTGAGCTTTTCATTTATATGCTGCTGGGCTTTCTGATCCTGTGCGCCATTTCGGCAAGCGTAACGAAAAAGCTGCTGGCCTCCATCGTCATTTTCATGTCCTATTCGCTGATTATGTCAATCATCTGGGTGCTGCTGGAATCGCCTGACCTTGCAATTACAGAAGCCGCAGTCGGCGCAGGCGTTACGAGCCTTCTGTTTTTCACGACGCTGAAAAAAATCCATGCAATAGAGGAGGAAATCCACGATGAGCAGACAGAGAAGTGACTATCCGGGCAGCCGGTGGGATAAATTCTTCCGCTGGCTGCATGGGGAATACGACCCGTTTGCAGGCACGCTGGAGATGAAGCGACCAGAGGAGCATGAAGCCCCGCCGCCGCTTGACCCAACTGCCTATGACCTGAGCGCCGCCGAACAAAAGGGCGATGATGTGGACAACCGTCAAATCCGGCGGTTCCGCAGGCTGTATAAACTGTTTTCCTGTATCCTGTGCCTGAGCATCAGCGTAATCCTGCTGGTAACCGTAGCGAACCTGCCGCATTTCGGCGACCCGAACGCCCCGGCGAACAATGAAGTTTCACAACGCTACATCGAGAAAGGGCTTCAGGAAACCGGCGCGGTCAACATTGTCACGGGCATGATACTGGATTACCGTGCATTTGACACCTTTGGTGAATCTACGGTATTATTCTGTGCGGCGTGCTGCGTACTGATCCTGCTGCGCATTGACGACAGCGGCAAGGCAAAGGCCGAGGAGCGCGACCAGGTTTACGAGCCGAAAAACGACGTTATCCTGGAGCAGGCCGCCCAGATATTATTCCCGTTCATTATGCTGTTTGGCGTGTACATCGTCTTAAACGGGCACTTGTCCCCGGGCGGCGGCTTTTCCGGCGGCGCGATCATGGGCGCGGGACTGATCCTGTATTTGAATGCTTTCGGCTTCCAGAAGACCCAGCAATTTTTTACGGAAAAAACCTTCCGTTATGTCTCTCTAGGCGCACTGATGTTCTACTGCTGCGCGAAAAGCTACTCGTTTTTCACCGGCGCGAACCATTTGCCGAGCGGCATCCCGCTCGGCACACCGGGCGCCATTTTGTCGAGCGGCCTCATCTTCTACCTGAACATCTGTGTCGGCCTAGTCGTTGCCTGCACCATGTATGCATTCTTCGTCATGTTTCGGAAGGGCGGGTTTTAGGCGCAAGGCGCCTCGGCAAAAATCTGCGGATTTTTGCCGAAAGGGGGTTCCGCTGACACAGCCTACGGCTGTGCATCGGCTCGGCCTTTGTCTGCGCGCCGTGCGCTACGCTTTCCCCAAAAATCTGCGGATTTTTGGGGAAAGGAATAAAATCCGACGCGCATGTCGCCGGATTTTATCACCGCCAAAGGCGGTGGATTGGACTGCGCACTGCGGTGCGGAGGTGACAAGCTCGCCGCTGCGCGGCTTCGCTTTGCGTTCGCGTCACTCCGTTCCGCGGTGGGTCACGCTGCGCTGTATGTGCAGCGTACATTTCCTATGCCAGCACCGAAAAAACAATCTAAGAGCGCTGCATAAACGACCGGCGCAAAATCGCTGAGGTCGTTCATTCAGCGATTTTGTGGCGGCACCGCAGTTTGCGGGTTTCTGCCCTGCCTACAACGCTTTACCGAATCAATTCCGCATTTACCCGACCGGCCCGCAGGCCTTTTGGCGGGCCGGTCAGCAGAGCAGCAGCGGCCTGGGACGCACCATCCCGCCCGCAGGCGATACAGAGATGCGTCAGCATCTCGGGGTCCGGGGCGGAAGCCCCGGCGGAAGTCCAGAGGGCAGCGCCCTCTGGTGCCGTCCGCATAGGACGCCTCTCCGGCGAGGAGTGCCGTCCGCACAGGACGCCCCTCCGGCGAGGAGCGCCGCTGCTTGCTCCGCATTAACGATAAAAGGGGGAACAACTTGTGCTTGAAAACCTCATTACCAACCACTATGAAACTGCTGCCGTTTTGCTGTTCGGCATCGGTTTCACAACACTGCTTCTGCATCAAAACCTCATTAAAAAAATTATTGGCATGAATATTATGGATACGGCGGTTTATCTCTTCCTGGCTGCGAAAGGCTTCATTACCGGCCGCCTTTCGCCAATCGTCGTTAACGGCGTCCAAGACATGGAAGCCTACATTAACCCCGTACCCGCCGGTCTCGTCCTCACCGGTATCGTCGTTTCAGTCAGTGTAACTGCCCTCATGCTCTCCCTGAGCCTCTGCCTCTATCGCCGTTACCACTCCCTTGACCTCGATATCATCCTCATGCGCGTGAAAAAGGAGTGGAGATAACGTATGACAACTACTATGCCCCTTGTCTGCAATTTTCCCTTCTTCTCTATCGTGCTGTCGATGTTCTCCGGTATCATCTCCTCCGTCCTGAATGGGAAAACTGCTAAAAAGCTGAGCATCGCCCTGCTTTGCGTCAACCTCAGCCTAAGCGCTTCCGTCCTCGCCTATACCCTCACAACCGGCCAAAGCTACGTCTACATGATGGGCCATTTCCCCGCCCCCTGGGGCAACGAAATCCGCGCCGGTGTGCTCGAAGGCGTGCTCGCTACCTTCTTCTGCATCATTATGCTGCTGGCGCTGGTCGGCGGACTGCGCCATATCGCAAGCGAAATCGAAGAAAGCAAACAAAACCTCTACTTCATCATGGTTGACCTCCTGCTCGCTTCCCTGCTTGCCCTCATCTACACCAACGACCTTTTTACCGCTTACGTCTTTGTCGAAATCAACACAATCGCCGCCTGCGGTATGATCATGATCCGCCATACCGGACGCAGCTATGTCGCCGCCGCCCGCTATATGGTCATGAGCCTGCTCGGCTCCGGTCTGTTCCTCATCAGCCTCTCTACCCTTTACGGACTGACCGGCCAGCTCCTGATGACCCCCGCGCAGCAGGCGGTCGCCTCCCTCCGCAGCGCCGGACTCTATATGGAACCGCTGACCGTTACCATCGCCCTGATGACCGTAGGCCTCGCCATCAAAAGCGGCCTCTATCCCTTCCACTCGTGGATGCCCGAAACCTACGGCTATTCTACCGCACCCTCTGCGGCGATCCTTTCCAGTTTGGTTTCCAAAGGCTATATTATCCTCCTCATTAAAATCTATTACCGCGTACTCGGCAGCGATACCATCATGCACGGCAAGATATCCAACCTCCTCTTTGTCTTCGGCCTCGCCGGTATGATCATGGGTTCGCTCAGCGCAATCCGTGAAAGCAATATCCGCCGCATGATCGCCTTTTCCTCAGTCGCCCAGATCGGCTATATCTACATGGGCCTCGGCCTCGGCACAGAAGCAGGCGTTATCGCTTCCCTTTTCCACATCCTTTCCCACGCGGCCAGCAAGGGCCTGCTCTTCATTTCCGCAACCGGCCTTTCCGATGTCTCCGGCCGCAGCAGACACTTCAAAGACCTCCGCGGCGCTGGCTACCGCAATCCGGTTGCCGCTGCCGGTTTTACCGTCGGCGCAGTCAGCATGGTCGGCCTGCCGCTGTTCGCTGGGTTTATTTCCAAACTGCTTTTTGCAACTGCGGGCGTGCAGGACCCCACCAAAATGCTGCCTACCCTCATCTGTCTCGCAGTTTCAACCGTGCTTAATACCGTCTACTTCCTGCGCACGGTCATGACGATCTTTACACCGGTTGACGCCGGTACGGAATCAAAAGCAAAAGCCCGCGAAATCACACGCGGCTTTTCCCTCAAATTGTCCGTACTGTGCTTTATTATCCTCAATCTCGTGCTCGGCCTGTTCTCTGACCCCATCGTCAGCGCCTTGGAACAGGGCCTGCACATGTTCTCATAAAGGAGGGGTACTGCTATGGAAATCATTTGGCTTCCCCTGCTTTTAGGGGGCTTTCTGATGGCTGCGCGCCCACTGCGCGAAAACCGCCCCGCAATGACGGCCTACGCCGCCGCCGCGCTGGTGCTGGAATGCGGCCTCGCCGCTTTCCGTGCGCTGTCGCCCGGCTTCTCCGTTACGCTGGGCTGGATGGCCGAGGATATCGAAATCGCCCTTGCAATGGATGGGCTGTCCCGTTTGTTCCTGCTGCTGTGCAGCGCCCTCTGGCTGGTGTGCGGCGTCTTCTCCTTCGGCTACCTGCGGAAGGACAAAAATGCAGGCTGGTTCTTCGGCGTGTACCTGCTCGTATTCGGCAGCATGGCCGGAATCGCCTGCTCCGCCAATCTTCTGACACTATACCTGTTCTTTGAAATGCTGACGCTGACCTCTTCGCTGCTCGTATTTTATTCCGGCACACACGAGGCGCTGATGGCCGGGCTGAAATACCTGTTTTATTCCATCGGCGGCGCATTCCTCGCACTGGTCGGCATTTTCTGCCTGTCCCGCATGGATGGTGGGCTGGTATTCCGCCCAGGCGGGGTGGCGCTCGATACCGCCGCCCTCGGCGGGGACGGCGCACTCCTGGTGATCACCTTCCTCATGCTGGCAGGCCTCGGCGCAAAGGCCGGTATGTACCCGCTGCACAGCTGGCTGCCGTCCGCCCACCCGGTCGCACCGGCCCCGGCAAGCGCCGTCCTCTCGGGCCTCATTACCAAAGCAGGCGTTTTCTTTGCCATCCGCGTGGTGTTTTACATCGTCGGCGCTGACAGGCTGCGCGGCACCTGGGTACAATACGCTTGGATGTCGCTGGCGTTACTCACCGTGTTCATGGGTTCCATGCTCGCCTATATGGAACCGGTGCTGAAAAAACGTCTCGCCTATTCCACAGTCAGCCAGGTTTCCTATGTCCTTTTCGGCCTCTCGCTGCTGACCCCGGTCGGGATGCTGGGCGCACTGCTGCACATGGTCTACCACGCCGTCGCAAAATGCGGCCTGTTCCTCAGCGCAGGCTCATTCATCACGCAGACCGGGTGCACCCGTGTGGACGACCTGCGGGGCACCGGCAAACCAATGCCTGTAACCGCTGGCTGCTTTGCGGCTTTCGGCCTGTCGCTGGTCGGTATCCCGCCTTTCTCCGGCTTTGTCAGCAAGTGGTATCTGGCAACCGGGACTGCCCGTGCGGATATCGGTTTTTTCCAGCTGCTGGGGCCTGCCGTCCTGCTGCTCAGCGCCCTGCTGACAGCCGGATATCTGTTCGTTCCGGCTGTGCAAGCCTTCTTCGCACCCGCACGGGCGAAAACCAAGGAAGCACCTCCGGTCATGACAATACCGCTCATCCTGCTGGCTATGCTTGCATTGGTATGCGGCTTGATGGCCCAGCCGCTGATGGATTTCCTGACGCCCATTGTCGGGGCGGTTCTGTAAAGGAGGGGGAGTAATCATGAATCCATTATTTTTAATTGTCCCCATCCTGCTGCCCACAGCGGCGGCGGTATGGCTGCGGCTGGCCCGTCCCGCCGGGAAACACATGGAAATCGGCCTGATGACTGTCGTACTGATCAATACGGTACTTGTCTGGGGCCTGCTGCTGAACCGTCCCGCCGAAGGGCTGGAGCTGTTCCGTTTCACGCGAGGCCTGTCGGTCACGCTGCGTCTGGACGGCGTGGGCTCGGTTTTTGCCGGAATCATTGCCACGCTCTGGCCGCTGGCAACACTCTACGCCTATTCCTACATGCACGAGGATAAACGCATTGACGTTTTCCTCACCTGCTATACGCTCACCTATTCGGTCACGCTCGGCATTGCCTTTGCAGGTAATCTGCTGACGCTGTACCTGTTCTATGAACTTCTGACGCTGGCTACCGTGCCGCTCGTGATGCACGATATGACGCCGGAGGCGCTTGCCGCTTCCCGGAAATACCTCTATTATTCGCTCGGCGGTGCGGCGTTCGCTTTCATGGGCATTGTCTTCCTTTCCTATTACGGCGCAACGCTTGATTTTACGCCGCTTGCCGCTTCCATTAACAGCGGCATGATGCTTGACCATCGGGAAATGATGATGGCGGCATACGTGCTGACTTTCTTCGGGTTCAGCGTCAAGTCGGCAATGTTTCCGTTCCACGGCTGGCTGCCGACCGCGTCGGTCGCGCCAACTCCGGTTACCGCCCTGCTCCACGCGGTCGCAGTCGTCAAATCAGGCGCATTTGCAATTCTCCGCGTAACCTATTTCAGCTATGGCGTTACCTTTATTGCCGATACCGGCGCACAGGAAATTGTCATGCTGGCTGCTATGATTACTGTGGTGTATGCCTCTACAATGGCAGTGAAAGAAGTGCACTTCAAGCGCCGCCTAGCATATTCCACAATCTCCAACCTGTCCTATATCCTGCTGGCAGCTTCAACTATGACCCGGTTCGGGCTGATGGCTGCACTCGCGCATATGATTTACCATGCTGTGATGAAGTGCTGCGCATTCTTCTGCGCAGGTGCAGTCATGCATCATGCCAAAAAGAACTTTATTTATGAACTGGACGGTATTGCACGCAAAATGCCAATCGTGTTTGTGAGCTTCACGATTGCATCCGTTTCGCTGGTCGGCATCCCGCCGCTTGCGGGTTTCCTGAGCAAGTGGACGATTGCAAAGGCGCTGCTGACCGCTCCGGACGGGCCGCTGGCAACGGCTGGCCTCGGCTGCCTGATGTATGCCGCATTTATGACAGCGGTTTATATGCTGACGGTCGTTGTACGTGCCTGGAGCCCGGCCACGGGAGCCGATGCAAAGGCGCTCGAAGGCGTACACGATCCTGACTGGAAAATGACGCTTCCAATCGGCCTGCTGGCGGCAGCAGTTGTGGTACTGGGAATGTATTCCCGTCCGCTGCTGGCGCTGCTGAGTACGATTGCTGCGGAACAGCTGTAAAAGGAGGGGCGAAAGATGAACCTGATTTCAATGCTGCTTGCTGCCCCTCTCTGCGGGGCGCTCTTAGCCGCACTGTGCGGCAAGCGCGGCAAATACGCAAATTACACTGCACTCGCTGCCGAAGTGCTGACGCTTCTTATCTCGGTGCTGCTGCTCCCGCCGGTTCTGGCGGGGCAAGGGACGGTACTTCATCTGCCAACAGTAGCCGGCGGCCTTTCCTTTGCGGCGGACGGCCTGCGTGCGGTATGGGCAGTGCTTGCCTGCTTTGCGTTTGCTATGAGCGGACTGGTCTGCCCGGCCACCCTGAAACACGGCCATACACGCTATCAGACGGCAACGATGCTGGCACTCTGCGGCACGCTGGGCGTATTCCTGGCGGCGGACCTGTATACGTTCTTTATCTGCTTTGAGTTAATGAGCCTGTCTTCCTGGCTCTGGGTCATCCACGAGGGGGATGCAGGCGCTAAATACGCGGCGGACACCTATCTGGCAGTTACCGTACTGGGCGGCCTGGTGCTGCTGATGGGGCTTTTCACCTTTACGATCATGTCAGGCGGCACACCCGGTTTTGAGGAACTGCAGCAGATGGACTTTTCCGCATTCCCGGCGTGGATGAAATATCTGGCGGGCGGGCTGATGCTGTTCGGCTTTGCGGCCAAGGCGGGTCTGTTCCCGCTGCATTTCTGGATGCCGATGGCATACCCGGCGGCACCGGCCACGGGAAGCGCACTGCTTTCGAGCATACTGACCAAGTGCGGCGTGCTGGGAATGCTGATATTATCGGTGACAATGTTCCGAAATGATTTCCGCTGGGGCGAAACCATCTTAGCGCTTGGCGTCGTGACCATGCTGCTGGGGGCATTACTGGCGCTCTGTTCGGTGGAAGTAAAGCGGATGCTGGCCTGTTCCTCTGCTTCGCAAATCGGATTTATTGCGGTGGGCATCGGCCTGATGAGCCTGCTGGGGGATGAAAACCTTCTGGCAGTACGCGGCACAATGCTGCACATGGTAAACCACACACTAATCAAGCTGGTATTGTTCCTGGGGGCTGGCGTATTTGCGATGAACTGCGGAACGCTCGACCTGAACCGTCTGCGCGGCGCGGGCCGCAGGAACCCGCTGCTGGCGCTGGCATTTTTCACGGGGGCATACTCTGTGGCGGGCATTCCCGGCGGCAGCGGCTATTTAAGCAAGACGATGCTGCATGAAGCAATCGTAGAATATACAGAAATCCTAACCGCAACCGGCGGCAGCATCGTGCCGTACATGCATTTGGTAGAGGAGCTGTTCCTGCTGGCTGGCGGGCTGACGCTGGCATATATGCTCAAGCTATTTGTTACGCTGTTCCTGCTGCCGCCGGAAACCGGAAAGAAACCTCTGCGCATGAATGCGGCCACTATGGCCGCGCTGGCGATACCATCGGCTCTGCTGTGGGCGCTGGGGCTTGCGGCGCATCCGCTGACCGACCGGATACTGGACATCATGCAGCCCGCGCTGACGCACGAAAAAACAACGGAAGCTATAGCCTATTTCTCGACCGGAAACCTCACCGGAGCCTGTATTTCCATCGCGGTGGGAATTGTGGTATATTTCCTGGTAGTACGGCGGCTGCTTACGCGTGACGGCAAGCTGATCAATGTCGTACCGGGCTGGTGTGATCTTGAGCGCAAGGTTTACCGTCCGATGTTTTTGAGGGTGCTTCCGGGGGCGGCTGGACTGGTGTGCCGTTTGCTGGACTGTTCGCTGGACGGCGTAATTGTGCTGCTGCGCAGGTTTGTGCTGCGGGACTTAGGACGGCCTAGACGGCCGGTAGCGGGGCTGTGGCTGACGGATGCGCTGGGCCGATTCTGCGACAGGGTGCTGGATCTCATCAACCGGACGTTCCGCCGCAAAGACCCTGTAGAGCATCGTTCTTACGTGTATATTTTCGCGGAGAAGGAGCGTGAGATTGCAGCTTCTGGCCGTCTGATTGCAGTAAGCCTTTCGTTTGGTATGCTGCTTGCCTGCGCAGGCCTTGTTGCAACGCTTCTATATTTACTCTTCTAACAAACGGACCCGCCCCCGCAGTGGGCGTGTTCGCCTCCGCAGCGGGCGCTCCTCGCCGGAGGGGCCGCCTCCGCAGCGGGCGCTCCTCGCCGGAGAGGCCGCCTCCGCGGCGGGCGCTCCTCGCCGGAGAGGCCGCCTCCGCGGCGGGCGCCAGAGGGCCCTGCCCTCTGGACTCCCGCAATTTTTTCGAGAAAAAATTGAGTAAAAGCTTCATCTCGCCTGCGGGCGGGACGAGGGATTTGGATACAAATTGATTATGCTGCTGTTTCCACTGCCTTATCTTGCCGGTTCTTCAGCCGGGCAGTCACAACAAATCCTCCCGTCCCGCCCGCAGGCGATGGAAGGGAGTCCAGAGGGACTGGTCCCTCTGGCGCTGTCCGCGTAGGACCGCTGTCCGCGTAGGACCGCTGTCCGCGCAGGACCGCCCGCCGCGTAGGCGAAATAAACGGCATTTTCAGTTCTCAAGCGTATAATCGCTGCGAAAAGCGGCCTGCTGGAAAATGAGCAGGCCGCTTTTCGTTCTTTATGGGGTTTTGTGGGGCTTCATAATCGGCAGCTGGACGAAAAAAATATTGCGCCCGCCTGCGCTCTCCGCCCAGATGTGTCCGTGGTGCGTTTGAATAATGCTCTCCGCAATCGGCAGGCCAAGTCCATAGCTGCCATCCCGGCTGCGCGCTTCATCAGCACGGTAAAACCGTTTGAATATGTTTTTCAGCGTTTCTGTATCGAGAGAAGGGCCGGGGTTTGAAATTGACAGTAAACAGTGTCCGCGCCCCTGGCGCTTCAGCGTGACGGCAACTTCTCCGCACGGGGATGCGTACTTTTGTGCGTTGTCCAGCAGGATTTCCAGTACCTGCTTCAAATGCTGCTGACTGCCATGCACCATAATCCCCTCCGCCGCCTCGCAGGACAGGGTCAGGCCGCGTTCAAAATAGATAGGCTCAAACGGCATCAGCGTCCGCGCCGTCAAACAGCTCAGGTCAACCGGCCCCATGACCTGCGGCAGAATGCCGCTGTCTGTACGGGCAAGCTCCAACAGGTTTTCAATTAAGCCGCGCATCTCACGCGCCATGACAACAATGTTTTCCGTGAACTGCAGCTGCTGCCCCGGAGCGCGTGCCATTTCCTGAAGCAGTTCGGCATTTGTCAGAATGACCGTCAGCGGCGTTTTCAGCTCATGCGATGCATCCGAAACAAACTGCCGCTGCTGCTCCCATGCAGCAGCAACCGGACGGACAGCCCAGCCCGATAATTGGATACTAATCAGCAAAAAAGCTGCTGCGCTGGCTGCACCGGTCAGCAGGCAGCTTTTCAGCAAACTGCGCTGGGAAGCCATCTCGCCCGTAATATCAGCGAAAACGATGCACTTTCCGGCCGGTGTATCTACCTGGCAGTATCGCAGCTGGTATTCCGACAGAATGCCCATAGGGGCAGACTGCGAGCTGGCAAGTTCATAAAGCTCCCGCAGCAGCGCCTCATCTGTCAGATCAAAGAAACGCCCGCCCTCCGAAAGCAATTCGCCTCCCGCAGTCAGCCGCAAGATAAAATACGGCATACGCGGTGCACGCCCGCCGGGCGGCTGGGCCGGATGCGGCGTCAATGCAGCCGCGTGCATCATGCGCAGGCTTTCCCGCTCCGTACTCTGACGGCTGAAATGCAGCACCATGCCAAGCGTCAGAATCAGCATCAGCAGTACGATTGCCATGTTGATGCAGATAAATTTGATTCTCAGGCGCTTTATCATATCCGGCTTGCCGTGGTGGGATGCAGTGCATATTTTTGCTGATAGCTTTCCAGGTTCCGCAGGAAAGAGGCGTGCTTTTCAGCCTCCAGGTTTTTCAAATGCTCGTGTGTGTTCAGTGCGTCGGTATCGACCTCCAGCAGCGCAAGCGCAATGTTTGAACAGTGGTCGGAAACACGCTCATAGTCTACCAGCAGATTATTAAAGGGGAACCCGTGCTCTAACGAGCATTGTCCATGCTGTAACCGGTTGACGTGGTTCTGCTTCAGCTGATTGCACAGCTCGTCAATGACTTCCTCCAACGGCTCAATCTTGGCCGCCAGACGAAGGTCATTGCGTGAAAATGCATCTACCGTCAGCGTGACGATTTCTTCCACTGCGTGCTGCATGACTTCCAGCTCGTGGTAAGCGTCGTCAGAATAAATAATGCTCTTCTGATGAATCTCTTGTGCAGTTTCAGCAATATTCAGCGCATGGTCGGAGATACGCTCAAAATCGGGCAGTGTATGCAGGAATTCCGATACCTCGGCATTTTGCCGCGCATCCAGCTCCCGCAGGGTAATTTTCATTAAATAAGTACCAATGGTATCCTCGTAGCGGTCGGACTGCTCTTCCAGTGCCGCAACCTGTTCAAAGCCCTCCGTGCTGTAGTGGCCGACAAGGGACAGCGCTCCGGTCAGGCTGTTGCGTGCACCCGCCGCCATCGCAATAATAAACTCACGGCATTGCGCAATCGCAAGCGGCGGATACGGGAGGAAACGGTCTTCGGGCCGTGGTTCGCCGGTATGCTTTGCGCCGCCGGATTGCTCCGGAATCAGACGGCAGGTCAGTTTTTCCAGCAGCGGTATTGCAGGATAAAGCAGTACGACCGTCACCAGGCGGAAGACTGTATTCATCAGCGCAATACTGACGGTACTCATGGTCAAATGCAGGAACGGGAAAGGACGTGCCGCATTCACCGCATAGAAAATGCTTCCGCACAGCACCATACCGAAAACATTGGTAAGTAAATAGACAAATGAGGTGCGTTTGCCATCGGCATTCGCACCCAGCGCGGAGAGCAGCACGGGTACGGCAGAACCGACCGCAATACCCATGATAAGCGGGAATGCGGTTGAAAAATCAATCGCGCCGGTGATCGCAAGCGCCTGAAGGATACCAACGGTAGCAGATGCGCTTTGCAGCACCGCAGTGAACAGGGCGCCGGCAAGGATGCCGAGCAAAGGGTTAGAAAAGACCGTAAGTACCTGTATAAAGCCAGGGCTTTCGGTCAGCGGGGCGACCGAGCCGCTCATGGTGCTCATCCCGAACATCAGCACCGAGAAGCCCAGCATGATATCACCGGTATGGATAAGTGCCTGTTTTTTGCTGAACATCCGCAGGATAATGCCTGCAATGGAGATAATGCCGGTCAGCGTAGCGGTAGAGAGCAGCTCGATCCATCCGCTGCTGCCGCCGCCCAGGCTGGACAGGCAAATCACCCAGCCTGTGATACTGGTGCCGATGATCGACCCGAGGATAATGCCGATCGCCTGCCGGAATTTCATCATACCGGAGTTGACAAAACCGACGACCATAGCCGATGTCGCCGAGGATGACTGGATAACAGCAGTCACGCCAGTGCCCAAAAGGATACCCTTCCAGGAGGTGTTGGTGAGCTTATACAGCAGTACCTCCAACCGGTTCCCGGCGACCTTTTTGAGGCCGTCGCCCATGAGGGACATGCCAAAAAGGAATAGGGCTGTACCGCTGAGCAGGGAAATAATGTTTGACAAATCCATAGTGCGATTCCTTTCTGCTGCTTGCTGGCAGGGCGGAGCAAAGGCACAGCGCAGCAAAGAACTGATAAGAATCCGTGTCCACAAGATGGCAGTCGTGGATGTGCGGGCCTGACAGTCTGTGAATACAGGTTCTAAGACCTGCTGTCGGGGAACGGCAATACGCTGCGTTCCCCAACGCGGGCCTATTTTTTGGGGGGCTGCTGGCCGCCCGGGACTTCCAGGTGATAACCCAGCCTGCGGATTGCGGCAATCCGAATATCCGACCCGATTGCCGCAAGTTTTTTTCGCAAAAAACCGACATAAACCTCGACATGATTTTCGACAGCGTTAGAGTCATAGCCCCACACCCGCGCAAGCAGGTTTTCCTTGGAAAGGTTGTGCGGCCCGGACTGCATCAGCAGCCGCATTACATCAAATTCACGCGCGGAAAGCCGGATTTTTTCGTCACCGCACGCCAGCGTGCCGTCCGCGATATCAAGCGTGGTGTTGCCAAAGGAAAGCGTATCGACCTGCCCGCCCTGCCTGCGCAGCAAAGCTCCAATGCACGCCAGAAGCTCCCGCGTATCAAAGGGCTTGGTGAGGTAATAATCCGCACCGGCATTCAGGCCCTCGATCCGGTCAAGCACCTCGGATTTGGCAGTGAGCATGAGAATCGGTACGGCACAGCGCCGGGCACGCACCTGCCGTGCAAGCGCATAACCATTCAGCCCTGGCATCATGACATCCAAAATCAGCAGGTCATAGATACCGAGCTCGGCATATTCGGCACCGGTCTCGCCGTCGTATGCGGTTTCCACTGTGAATCCCCGGCTCTCCAGCAGCGCTTTCAGGGAATCAGCAAGCCGCTTCTCATCCTCAATTATCAGGATACGCATGTTCAATAACCTCCCCCGTACTCTATTATAATACGACATATACCTGAAAGAAAGCTGAAATTTTCAAATGGATGGAAAAATTTTCGTAACCACGTAAATTTTTTCGTTCAGCCGTACCGCCCGCAGGTTCACAAAAACAACACGGCAGAATTCAGCGTCAGTTCAGCAAACGCGATTATAATAAGCCATAGCCGGACGGCAGAACAAACCGCACGGCGGCATCATCGGAAAAGGAGCGATCAACAGATGCATAAAGCAGAATACCGCCATGAGTGGAAGCATGAAATCAATTATTGTGACCTGCTGACGATTCGCCATCGAATGCGCGCGATTGCAGAAATCGATACCCATGCGCTGGAGGGACGGTATGAGATTCGGAGCCTATATTTTGATAATCTTTCAGACAAGGCGCTGCGGGAAAAACTGGACGGTGTAAACCGCCGCGAGAAATTCCGCCTCCGATATTATAATGGAGATACCGGTTTGATTCATCTGGAAAAAAAGAGTAAACTGAACGGCCTCGGCACCAAGGGCAGCGTGGCTGTCACGCCGGATGAAGTAAAGGCACTGATGAACGGTGACTGCGGCTGGATGCTGCACAGCGGGCAGCCGCTGTTGGAGGAGCTGTACAGCAAGATGCATTCGCAGGGGCTGCGTCCGCGCACAATTGTCGATTATACGCGCGAACCGTTTATTTTCGCGCCGGGGAATGTGCGGGTCACGCTGGATTACAACATCCGTGCCAGCCTTGCCGTATCCGGCTTTCTGGACCCGGACTGTGTGACGCTGCCTGTGCCGGGTTCGCCGATCATCCTTGAGGTGAAATGGGATGAATATCTTCCGGCAATCATCCGGGACGCCGTCCAGCTGGAAGGACGGCACACATCCGCATTCTCCAAGTACGCAGCCTGCCGGGTATATGGTTAGGCAGGTTGTGAATCCATGAACAGCCAATCAAAATAAGCCTGTACGGAAAATACCGGTTGGCACAATCAAATCGAATATAAGGAGCCGTTTTTTTATGACTTTCAATGACATTTTCAAATCAAATTTTCTGGAGAATATCGCAGGCGTCAGCCTGCTGGATATGACGGTCGCTCTGACACTGTCCTTTGGGCTGGGCATGTTCATCTTTCTGGTTTATAAAAAGACCTTTTCAGGCGTAATGTTTTCTTCGAGCTTCGGCGTGACGCTGGTTGCGCTCACCATGATTACGACTGTCGTCATCCTTGCCGTTACGTCGAATGTCGTGCTTTCGCTCGGCATGGTCGGTGCGCTTTCGATTGTCCGCTTCCGCACCGCGATCAAAGAACCGCTTGATATCGCATTCCTTTTCTGGTCGATTGCAGTCGGTATTGTCCTGGCCGCCGGTATGATCCCGCTGGCCGTGATTGGCAGTGTGGTCATTGGCGTTTTCCTGTTGGTATTTGTCAACCGGAAATCCTATTTGAATCCCTATATTGTGGTACTCACCTGCGAGCATCATGAAAGTGAAGTATTGGCCCGTACCTTTCTGGAAGGCTATACCGAACGCTGCGTGCTGAAAAGCAAAACCGCACAGAAAGGCCTGATTGAACTGAATCTGGAAATCCGTCTGAAGGGCGATAATACAGATTTTATCAACGGACTTGCAGAGATGGACGGTGTGAACAGTGCGGTTCTGGTCAGCTATAATGGGGAATATATGGGCTGAGGAGGGCCGAATTTATGTCTTCGCATAAAGCAATGGACCGTATTTGCGGTACGGTGCTGGTGTTTACCCTGCTTATCGCACTCCTGTTTTGCGGCGGAGAACGCTTCGGCATGAAACGTGCAAGCGCTGTGAGCGGCTATGAGGCACGGCTGTTTGATACGGCGCGTGTCCATACGGTCGATATCGTGATGGATGATTGGGAGGGCTTCCTGGAAACCTGCGAAAATGAAGAATATCAAAAGTGTACCGTCGTGATCGATCAGGAAGAATATAAAAATGTTGCACTCCGTGCAAAGGGCAATACATCGCTCAGCATGGTGAAATCCTATGGAAATAACCGTTACAGCTTCAAAATAGAGTTTGATCATTATGACGCAGGGAATACCTATTACGGGCTCGATAAGCTGTGCCTGAATAATATCATACAGGATAACACCTATATGAAGGATTACCTTGCTTATACGCTGATGCGTGAAGCCGGTGTGCCGTCACCCCTGTGCAGCTATGTATATATTACGGTAAACGGGCAGGAATGGGGCCTGTATCTTGCAGTGGAAGCGATAGAAGACGCATTTCTGACCCGCACCTATGGGAAGGACCACGGCAGGCTGTATAAGCCGGACAGCATGGGGTTTGGAGGTGGCCGGGGCAATGGCGGAGATTTCCGAATGAGCAATCTGGATTTTGAAAATATGCCGCAGCCGCCGGAGGGCTTCCCGGAACAGCCGTGGGATTCTTCCGATGAAATGGAAGGTGCACCGCCGCAGGATTTTACAGCCCGGCAGGCTGGGGACGGCAGCCCGGACGAAACACGCCAGCGCGGTAAAATGGGCGGCGGTCCCGGCGGCGGGATGGGCAGCAGCGATGTAAAGCTGCAATATATTGATGATGACCCGGACAGCTATTCCAATGTTTTCGAGAACGCCAAAACCGATATTACAAAAGCCGATCAGACCCGCTTAATCGCTTCTCTGAAAAAACTAAGCGAACAGGAAGACCTTGAAACCATTGTACAAACAGAGGAGGTTATCCGATATTTCGTTGTGCACAATTTCCTCTGCAACGATGACAGCTATACCGGCTCAATGGTGCATAATTATTACCTGTATGAAGAGGATGGACAGCTTTCCATGCTTCCGTGGGATTATAACCTTTCGTTCGGAGGGTTCAGCGCAGGCCGCGGCAGCGCAGACGGGACAGATACGGTCAATACCCCGATTGACTCGCTGGTAAGCGGCGGTTCGCTGGAGGACCGTCCAATGGCTGCATGGATTTTCAGTGATGAAAAATATACGGCATTATACCATCAATATTATTCGGAATTTTTACAATCGGCGCAGGAAGGGCTGGCGGATACGATTGCACAGACTGCGGCACTGATTGCGCCGTATGTGGAAAAAGATCCGACTAAATTCTGTACAATGGAGGAGTTTGAAACCGGTGTGGATACGCTTCAAACATTTTGCGCACTGCGGCTGGAAAGCATTCACGGGCAGCTTGAAGGAACGATTCCCTCAACCACCGACGGACAGCAGCAGGACAGCAGTTCGCTTATAGATGCGTCAGGGATTACGATTTCGGATATGGGCTCTATGAACGGCGGCGGAGAAAAGGGCGGTTTTGGCGGCGGATGGCCTGGAGCGGACAGCCCCGGCCGAACCGAAGGCACAGAAACCGAACCACGAGAACGGCGGACAGCTCGCACCGTCAATGCAACTGATGAAAAAGATGGATTTGGTCAGCCTCCATCTTTTGGAGACGGCGAAATGCCCGGCATGGAACGCCAGCCGGAAACACAGCCTGACAGCAGATTATGGCTGCTGATTTCAGTCGCAGTCCTGCTGATCGGCCTGCTGTTCGCATGGCGGGTGAAACGATAGCCCCTGGAGCAATCTGCGTAAATAGATTCAACAAAGGAAACAGACTGGAGCGTACAGGACGATAACGTGGTCCTGTACGCTCCATGCGGCTGAACTTTTGAATATATTTGGGCAGAGTGGCGGAAAAAGACCCGCCGATGGTCGTGCGGACAATTTTCAAGCAAGCCCTAACGGGATGTAAGCCACTGCATACCCTGCACTACAATGTCCTTCTTCCCAGCGATCCGTATATTATCGAGAGCCTATCCCGAAAGAATTCGCACGCCGTTTGCTTGCATCTTCATCTGTCATACTGTGTCGATTTTTGTACAACTGGCACAAATTGGAAGATATTATTTTGTGAAAAACAGTCTTGACAAGCAAAGGATAATAAGCTATTATCTTGTATAGGGAGCCCGGCAGAGCTGTCAAATCATGCCGGAAAGTCTCAGAACCTGGATATTTAGATTTCAGCCGGTCTGCGCGCAGGTCGGATTGAGATAAACGTACCGCGCCGGATCATTTCCGGGCATTCTGGCCAGATGGCCGGGAGGGAAACGGTGCACCACCCAAACGGAGCCGATGCAAGGATTAGCAGAGGCTTAATTTGCTAAGGAGGCAAGTTATGAGAATTCAACATAATATTATGGCGATGAGCGCATATCGCAACTACACCAATAACGTGTCCGCGATGAAGAAGAACCTGGAGAAGCTCTCTTCCGGTTACAAAATCAACCGCGCTGGCGACGACGCTGCTGGCCTTGCGATTTCTGAGAAAATGCGTGCCCAGATCACCGGTCTGGAAACCGCACAGAAGAACGCAAAGGACGGCATCTCCCTCGTACAGACCGCTGAGGGTGCGCTCACCGAAGTTCACGATATGCTCAACCGTATGGTTCAGCTGGCAACCCAGTCTGCAAACGGCACCTATGACAATGATGTAGACCGTCTCCAGATGCAGAAGGAACTGAACCAGCTGCGTTCTGAAATTGACCGTATCGCTGACAGCTCTAACTTTAACGGTATCAAGCTGCTCAATGGCGATATGACGGCACCCACCAGCACTGCTAAGATTACAATGCAGGGCGCTACTGGCCTCAGCATTCTTTCTGGCACAAGCGTCGGCACTGCGGCTGGTACCAGCACTGTACTGCACGCGGATGGTAAGGATCTGGCACTGACCAGCTTTGAGGTTGATCTCCGTAATACGACAGTTACGACCTCTACTGGTGCTGCAGCAGCGATTACGCTGACCGTTGGCGGCGGTACCGTGGCAATTGCCGCTGGTTCACTCGCTACCGGTACTGCATATGGCGGCGCCTCACTGGCCAGCATGTTTGCTGCTGGGACGACACAGACCAGCATCAACGGCGTTACCTATAATGTAACGCTTAACGCTGCTGGTGATGGACTGAAATTCGAAATGGATGAAGAGTCTGCAAAGAAAATTACTGCGGCTGCCAGCTTTAACGTTGGTCATACCAACGCTAATGCTGTCTCTCTTGTTGCCGGTACCGACCAGACAATTTCCATCGATAATGTCGATGACTTAATCCAGAATTACAAGGTTGGTAATATGAAGGTCGACAATACCTTGGCCAGCACAGAAACCAGCGCTGCATATCTCACCACGACAAATGTGAAGGATGGTGCTGGCTTAAAGATTGGCGACACCTCATATGTCTTTGCATTGTCACAGGATACGCTGGATAAGTTTGCAGACGTTTCTGATCCGAATATCAAGATTGTTGATTTGACCGAGTATGCTACAAACGGTACACTGAACACCGCTGATGTTGAAAAGGCAGCTGCGAAGTTCAGCCAGGTCGCGTCTGACAATTCGATGTTCCGTGTCGGTGTGGATAAGGATGGTATTATCTCCTTCCGTGAGCGCCCGGATTATGCCGGCGATGCTGACCTGAGCACGCTGGATGGCCTCAAGTCACAGCTTCAGAGCTTTACCAGCCTTGATGTAGAGATGGTTGCAGGCGGCGGCAAGGGCAAGCTGTCACTCCAGATCGGCGACACGGCTGACAGCTGGAACCAGCTGGAAGTAGAGATCAAGGACTGCCACGTAGCTGCGCTGGGGATCGATGCTTCCGCAGTCAGCATTGCTACCCAGGCTGACGCACAGCAGGCGGTTGACAAGATCAAGGCTGCAATCAACTATGTTTCCGATGTTCGCGGTACGCTGGGCGCAACCCAGAACCGTTTGGATCACACTATTAACAACCTGTCCGTCATGACAGAAAACATTCAGGACGCAGAATCCACGATTCGCGACACCGATGTAGCAGAGGAAATGATGGCGTATACCAAGAACAATATCCTGATCCAGTCCGCTCAGGCGATGCTGGCACAGGCCAACCAGGTACCGCAGGGCGTTCTCCAACTGCTCCAGTAAGAGACACCCGGTATACTACAACAGCAGAATGCAGGGGGGCGGGCAAAGGCCCGTCCCCCCTTTATTTTCAGGATGGGGCGTATAGGAGAATCGCTGTTTCCAGGCGCTTTTCCTATGCGCCCGATACAGAAATGGCCTGTGGATATGGAGGAAATAGATATGGATAAGCAACAGCCGCTGCTGTCTATCGGCATTATTTTCAAAAATGAGATTCGGTGTTTGGAACGTTGTCTGGAATCACTCCAGCCACTGCGCAAAGCCATTGCCTGCGAGCTTGTCATGGCTGATACAGGCTCGGATGACGGCAGCCGCGAAATTGCAGAAAAATATGCAGATATTTTGATTGATTTTCCATGGATCAACGATTTTGCAGCCGCCCGCAATGCAGTCATTGACCGCTGTTCAGGCAAATGGCATATGACTGTCGACTGTGATGAATGGCTGGATGCTGATATAAATCGGCTGGTATGGTTTCTTTCCGGCGAGTGGGGGTATGATTTTGCCTCGCTGATTGTCCGCAACTATAAGTCGCTGGATTTGGAAAAAAGCGGTATGTTTTCGGATTTTGCCGCCTGCCGCATTATGCGTATGTCTACCGGCACCCGGTATGAAGGGGCAATCCATGAGCACTGGAACTATATTCCCGATGGGGTAATGAATATCCTTATGCTGTCAGATACGATTCTGCATCATGATGGCTATGTATTTACCGATCCGGAGTTTTCACGCAAGAAAATCGAGCGCAATATGAAGCTGCTGAAAGCAGAACTGGCTGAAGATCCAAACAGCCTGCTTCTACTAATGCAGTGCATAGAATCAGATGCAAATACCTCGCTGGACTATATGGATTATGTGTACAGGGCAGTAGAAGGGGTACGCAGCCATTCACCGCAATGGAATATCTTTGGCCCATCAATCCTGCGTCATGCGGTGCTTGCAGCATCTACAAACAATTTGCCGGAGCTTGAAGAATGGATCTCCTTAGCTGAGGAATACTTTCCGAAATCCATTTTTACAAGGATAGACGTTGCTTACCTGGCGCTCGGACATTGTTGGAATGTTGAAAATTACGAGGAATGCATCCGCTGGGGCGATATCTATATGCAGGCGCTTTCGGAATATCAGCGTAAAGATTTCGATCGCTCGGATATTATCAGCAGCCCCGTTTCCATGAGTTCGCCATACTGGCAGCAGAATGCAAGAATCTATTTATCCGCTGCCTGCCTTTTCTCACATATGCCGGAGCGCAGTCATTCGCTGCTAAGCGGTCTTGATGCAACCTTGATGGATATTGCACAAATAGGCAATATTGTACGCGGCTTTTGTTATTTGCACAGCCGGTCACATTTGGATACGGAAGCACTCCTGTTGGACTTCTGGGAAAGCATGAATCAGCCGCAGCCCACAGCCGAAAAAGCTGAGATACGGTGTGCAGAATTCCTGCGAATGTCTGCGGGCGTATTTGACCAAAGCTATCAGGAAAATGAAGCTGATTTTTGCCGCCCTGCATACACGTTGTTCATACCTCTGGCTGATAAATGTGGTCTTGGAGCAGCTGCGGCTGTTATGGATGCGCCGGACGCGGATACGATTACGAATATTTTATCTGCACAGGAAAGCCTGAATGAAATACCTGCTGCCGCACTGCTTTATGCACTGGAACAGGGTATAGAATTCCCGCTGCCAGGCCATCCCATTGGGATCGAGGAGCTTGCCAACATTGCCGGACAGCTCGCTCAAGATACGCCGCGCTTTTATAACCTGGTTCTGCATACGGCAGAGAACGCACAAGGCAAAGCCGGTCTGGCATGGGCACAAAGTTTGCTGATCGCAGCCCTGCGTGCCAACAGTTGGAAGGATGAAGAAACCGGCCTTTCTCTGGCCCGCGCCTTTGCACAAACAGAAAAAGTATTTTTGCCGCTGTACTATGCCTCAGATATTTTGTGTGAGGAAAATTTGTTTCTTCTTTCGCCGATGCACCGGTTTGGCTGGCATTGTATCCAGGCATTTGACGCGCTGGATGCAGGCGATAAAATGCAGTATATTCATTTTTTGCGTTCCAGCCTTACGGCCTGCGGCGGCGTGAAAAGCATGGTTAAATTTTTGACCGAGCATACCCCTGAAATACAGTCTCCGCCGCCTTCCGAGGAGCTGAAAGCCCTTGCGGGGCAAATCCGTTCGGTACTGTCGATGTACGCGCCGGACGATCCGGCAGTGATGCTGCTCAAACAGAGCGATGCTTACCAACAGGTTGCCTATTTAATTGAAGGTGCAGCCGTTCCGGTGAAAGGGGGACTCCCACAATGAAAACCGTATTGCTTGACGGCGGGCTGGCGAATCAGATGACGCAGTACATATTTGCCCGCTGTGTACAGGAGGCGCAGCCGGAGGAACTGGTGCTGCTGGACGATCTCTGGTTCTTCTGCCGCCACGATGCTTTTTGTGAACAGTCCGCTTTGAGTGAGCACCATGAATATCAGCTGACAAAATTCCCCAATATCAAACCGTTGCCTCAGATGTCCACCTATTTTGATGAAGACGTGTGGGCCGAAATTGTCCGGACAGCACAAACGCGCCCGCCGCTGCGCGGGGGATCGTGGCTGCCACAAATTCTGAAAGATAATGGTCTTGATTTTTTTATGATTGCGGAAACGCAGCTGCGGCAGTTTGACGGCATGATCGCGCAGATGCCCTATTATTACTGTATGCCGGAGATGCTTCAGGCACAGGGCAATGTCTATTATTTTGGTTGGTTTACACACGGCGGATGGTTCATGCGGCACGAAGATCTTTTCCGCCAGGAGTTTGAATTCCCGCCGCTGTGGCAGGCACACGACCTGCAAATGGCCCAGGAAATTGCAGAGAGCACAGCTGTTTCCGTGCATATCCGCCGGGGCGGCTATGCACGGCTTGGGCAGGCCACACCAGAGGACTACTTCCGTCAGGCCATCAGCCTCATATGTAAGGAGCTGAAAAAAAACCAGAAAAAACGGATAAAACCGCCCCATTTCTTTGTCTTTTCGGACGAAATTGACTGGTGCCGGGAACATGCGGCAGAATACGGGCTTGCAGATCTGCCATACCCCGTTACCTACGGCTGTACCGAGAGAACGAATCTTGATAACCACTGTGATATGCAGCTGATGTCCGGATGCGACGTCATGATATTAGAATTAAACAGCGTATACAGCTACATGGCGGCACTGCTCAACCCAAAGAAAAACAAGACGGTCATAAACCCTAATAAAGGACGCGGTATATTTTAACGTGGGCAAACGGAAAAGGAGACTGGAATTTTGGAACTGAGCGCAAGAATCATGGTAGTAGATGCAGAGGACATGATTGGCGCGGCAATCTGCCGTGCACTGGAGCGGAAGGGATATCAAAACCTTCTCCGGGTGTCCGCCGGGACGCTGGATCTGACGGATCGTGAAGCAGTTTTCTCATGGTACGCGGAAAACCGACCGGAATATGTATTCTGTTTTGCAGGGCCGCATGGCGGCATCAAGGTAAATATGGCGCATCCGGCAGAATTTATTTATCAGAACCTGACGATTCAAACCAATCTGATACACGGTGCATATCAGTATGGAGTAAAGCGGCTGCTGTTTATGGCCGGCAACTGTGCATATCCGCGCGAATGCCCGCAGCCCATCCGGGAGGAATATTTCCAGACCGGCGTCATGGAACAGACCAGCGTTGCATATTCCATGGCGCGGTGCGCCGGAATTGAAATGTGCCTTGCTTATAACCGGCAGTATCATACGGAATTTATCCCGGCAATTTTCACGAATTATTTTGGGATTCAAGACGATTATTCTGAAAACGGGCATGTACTGGCCAGTGTTATGCGCCAGATGCATTCCGCTATGCTTCGGCAGGCGCCCGAGCTCGTCCTTTGGGGGACGGGCGAACCGCGCCGGCAGTTCCTGTATATGGACGACCTTGCGGATGGCGCGGTGCATATTATGGAGTATATGGAAACTCCGGAGCTGATCAACATTGCAGGCGGCTATGAAAAGTCCATCCGGGAAATGGCCGAGGCGCTGCAAACGCTGATGGGGTATCAGGGCACGGTTCGTTTTGACGCATCAAAGCCAAATGGCGCCATGCGAAAGCTGCTGGATAATTCCAAGCTGCGTGCCCTTGGCTGGCGGGAACAGGTCTCCTGGGAAGACGGCCTGCGGGACGCGTACCAATGGTACGTCAGCCACGCAGCCACTGAAGCAGAAAAGGTGTAAGGTGGATATTATGGTAATTTCACAGACACCCTATCGAATTTCCTTTTTCGGCGGCGGGACCGATTACCGCCCGTATTTCATGGAGCATGGCGGCAGTGTGCTGTCTACCACGATTGACCGGTATTGTTATTTGACACTGCGCCGGCTGCCGCCTTTTTTTGACCATGCGTCACGGCTTTCTTATTCAAAGATAGAACTTTTCAATTCTGCGGATCAGGTACAGCACCCGGCAGTGCGGGAATGCCTGAAATTTATGGATTTAAGAGGCGTTTCCGTCACCCATGACGGCGACCTACCCGCACGTGCGGGACTGGGGACAAGTTCGTCATTCACCGTCGGGCTGCTGAATGCCATGCACGCGTTAAAAGGCGAATTTGCCGATCCAATGACGCTGGCGTCCGAGGCGATCCATGTCGAGCAGGATATGATCGGCGAAAACGTTGGTGTGCAGGATCAGCTTGCCGCAGCGATTGGCGGTCTGAACCGCCTGTATTTCCGCGCGGACGGTTATGATTACCGGCCTGTTATTTTGAAGCCGGAACGCAGGCAGAGGCTGGATGAAAACCTGATGCTGTTTTTCACCGGGATTTTCCGTTATGCGAGCCAGATTGCCGAGGAGCAGGTCAAAAATACGCAGAACAAACTGCATGAGCTGCGCGAAATGACACTGCTGACGGAGGAAGGCGAAAAAACATTGGTATCCGGTGATATAAATGATTTCGGCCGTCTGCTGCACGAAGGCTGGCAGCTGAAACGGAGCTTTTCCGGTCGGATCTCGACCGAGGAAATTGACCGGATGTACAGCCGTGCACGTGAGGCTGGAGCGCTTGGCGGTAAACTGCTGGGCGCAGGCGGCGGCGGGTTCCTGCTGTTTTACGTAGAGAAGGAGAACCAGGAATATGTAAAGCGTGCGCTGAAGGAGCTGCTTTATGTGCCGTTCCATATCGGGCAGACGGGCAGCCGGATTGTTTACAGCACGCCGCCCGAGCTTCATCCGATATTCTAAAATCGGCATTTAGAGCCTTTCCCATAACCAATCATAATCTGGTATGAAAACATGAGCAAGGTGTAAAACATGACAGAGCAGGAAATAAAATTAAAAGTAAACTGGGCAAAACATAAAGTTTTAGATATGTGCTGCGCAGCGGGAAAGGGGCATCTGACCTCTGCATATTCATGTGCAGAAGTGATTGCAGTTTTGTATTATGCGGTACTGCGACTCGACCCTAAAGTCCCGAATTGGAAGATCCGGGATCGGTTTATCATGTCCAAAAACCATGGGAGCCTGATGACTTATCCAATTTTGGCTGACCTCGGCTTTTTAGAAGAGAACGAACTGAAAACCTTTATGCAAGACGGAACACGATTAGGTGGGCATAGCAAATTAGGGATTCCAGGCGTCGAATTTTCTGGTGGTTCACTAGGAATTGGTCTGGGAGTCGCTACTGGATTGGCATATGCGGCAAAAATGGATCAAGAAGACTGGATGACATTCTGTTTAGTCGGTGATGCCGAATGCTACGAAGGTGCAATCTGGGAGGCTGCAATGCTGGCTGCACACCAGCAACTGAATAACCTTGTCTTAATTATTGACAGAAACCGCTTGGGTATTACAGGCTTTACAGAGGATTTGTTACAGTTGGAGCCTCTCTCAGATAAATGGCGTGCATTTGGCTGGGATGTTTGCGACGTTAACGGGCATGATGTTCATATGCTCCTAGATGTTTTTACGGCAATCAGAGAGCGCAGGAATCAGAAGCCGCTAGCTGTTATTTCGCATACAGTCAAAGGCCATGGCATTGATTTTATGAGTGATGCACCGCTGTGCCATGGTGTATCACCACAAGGCATTGATCAGGAGCGTGCCTATGCACAGCTGGAGGAAAACAAAGTATGAATGGTGCAAGATATGCTTATCTGAACCGGATTTGTGAGCTGGTTGAACAGGGAAACCCTATCATAATTGTTAGTGAAGACTATGCCGCACCGATGTTTGACAGCTTCCGCGTAAAATATCCAAAGCATTTTTTGAGCGTTGGCATTGCAGAGCAAAATGGTGTAGCTGTTGCCTGCGGACTTGCCCTTGCAGGCAAATATCCAATCGTTTACGGCTGTGCGCCTTTCCCATTAACACGGGCGTTTGACCAAGTGAAAAGTGCAGTCGCCATGATGCATCTTCCAATGACAATTTTGAATTCGGGGATCGGCTTTGGTGTACCGGAATTCGGGGCAACCCATTATAATGTGGACGATATTTCTATCGTCCGTGGAATTCCAGGGCTCCGAATCGTGACGCCGTCAGATAATATCATGGCAACACGCCTTGCAGATTTCTCTATCCACAGCAAAGAAACACTTTATGTGCGCTTTGACAAAAATAGTGAAGGAACTTGTTATCCTCCAGAGGCAGTAAACTTCAGACGCGGCTTTTACATGGTACAAAAAACGGGGGAATGTGCATCAGCAGTGGTTGTTTCCTGTGGGTTTATGTTTCAGGAGATCATGCAAATTGCCGAAAAACTGAAACCGGAGGGAATCGGGCTAAAGCTGATTGACCTGTACAGTCTTCCATTTGATGAAACGGCATTCTTAACGGAACTCGGTGACCTGCCTGTATTAACGATTGAAGAGCATGTATTGCAAGGCGGTATCGGCTCCGCCGTACTTGAACTGCTGAACAAACACCAGGCATGTAATAGAATCGTTCGACATGGTATTGATTTTGGTGATTGCTATCCAACAATATCCGGTTCAAGAAATTACTTTATGAAAGAATACAGCCTTTCACCGCAGCATATTGAACAAATCATCAGAGAGATCTGTTCTTAGTAATCGTGTGCTGGATTGGTTCTACGCCCGCGAATGTTAACAATTACCGTTTATTTCTCTTGAATAACGGACCTTCTTTTGCGGACAATTCTGTAAGACTTTGCGTCCTTCCGGTTTTCCATTCTACGCTGACAGAAAATAAATACAGTAAACATTACCTCTACAGATGGCCCATCCCGATTATGGAACGGCATGAGCGCATGTGAAAGATTTTCGTTCGCGAGTATAGCGCATACAAAATTTATCCAAAAGGACTTTCGATAGCAAATACATTAAATGAAGTGACAGCCGAAAAAACGAATACAAAATAAAGAGCGAGGGTATAGGTATGTTAAATATTCCTCTGATGCAGGGCAATATTGAAAAAAAAGATATTGAGGAATTAGTCACATTTCTCCAGACGACAGACCGATTTACAAACGGTCCCAAGGTTCGGGAATTTGAAAAAGCATGGTCAAATTGGCTTTCTCCTTCCGAACCAATGTATTCGCTGTTTGTAAACTCTGGCGCTTCTGCCAATTTTATGACGTTGGCAGCGGTACGGGAATTATATGGCGAAGGAGAAGTGCTTGTTTCCCCGATTGGATGGTCCAGCGATATATCCAGTATTTTTGCGGCTGGGCTTACGCCGGTTTTTGTGGATATTAACAGGCATACCCTGGCAATGGACACAGAGCAGGCATTATCAAAGATTACAGACCGGACTAGAGCGGTACTGCTCACGCATGTATTGGGATATAATGGCCTAACGCCGGAGTTGGTAAAGGTTTGCCGTGAAAAAGAAATTCCTCTGATCGAAGATGTATGCGAATCTCACGGGGCACTATTTCAGAATCAGAAATGCGGCAGTATAGGAACGATTTCTAACTTCTCATTCTACTATGCGCATCATATGAGCACGATTGAGGGTGGAATGATTTGCACGAAGGATGAACGTCTTTACCGTACACTCCGTATGTACCGAAGCCATGGGATGCTGCGTGAGTGTGATGATGCTGTTTATCAAAAAGAAATGACAGAACACTTCCCAGAACTGCACGCAGAGTTCATATTTATGGTTCCCGGCTATAATATGCGCAGCACAGAACTGAATGCAGTGATTGGGCTTAGCCAATTAAAACGATTGGACCGTAATATTCAGCGCAGGAGAGAAAACTATCATCTTTTTATGGAGTTGCTGGACCAGGATAAGTTTTATACTGATTTTTCAAACGAGGGGAACAGCAACTATGCGTTTGTGATTGTTTTGCGGCAGGCAGACCCCGCGTTATTCCGGCGGCTAACGGATAGACTGACAGCCGAGGGTGTGGAATTCCGCAGAGGAACAGCAGGTGGAGGCAATCTCATCCGCCAACCATTTGTTTCGAAACGAATGGCCGGGCTTTGTGCAGCAGATTATCCAAACGCAGAATATATTCATAAGTTTGGATTGTATACCGGAAATTATCCAGGCTTAGAACCTGAAAAAATCCGTGCATTATGCGAGCTATTAAACACAGTTTGACAGACCTTAGCGCAATCCGATATGCAAACCTGATGAATGGGAGTTTGTACTTATGAATTATATTGAAACATTATTGGAGCGCATCCCGGCTCTGACGGCGGTAGCGGACGAGCTAACGGCGGCCTATGAACTGCTGAAGGACTGTTGTACCGCCGGGAAAAGTATTTACACTTGCGGCAACGGCGGCAGCGCATCTGATTCCGAGCATATTGTGGGAGAGCTGATGAAGTCCTTCCGTCTTCCGCGCCCTCTGAGTGCAGCGGAGCGTGAACGTTTATCGTCTCAAAATGAACTTGGGACGGATTTAGCAGCGCATTTGCAAAAGGGTCTGCGGGCCGTACCGCTCACAGCGTCGAGCGCCCTGAATTCCGCTATCACGAATGATATGGGGGGGCGCTTTGTATTTGCGCAGCAGGTATTCAGCTACGGTACGCCGGGGGATGTACTGCTTTGCCTGTCCACCTCGGGGAACTCTGAAAACATTTTATATGCGGCAGCTGCGGCGCGTGCAGTGGGCGTTAAGGTGCTGGCGCTGAGCGGCAGAGACGGCGGACAGCTGAAAGCACTTTCAGATGTATGCATTATTTGTCCGGCGGATACGACCGAAGCGGTGCAGGAATACCACCTGCCGGTTTACCATACCCTGTGTGCTGCGCTGGAAGCGCATTTCTGGGGGACGGAGGAATGAAAAACACAACGGCTGTTATTATGGCGGGTGGAAAGGGGACGCGTATTTCATCCCTGCGTGCGGACATCCCCAAACCGATGATAGAGGTATGCGGCAAGCCGGTTTTGGAACATCAGATTATTTGCCTGAAAGAAAACGGTATCCGTCAAATTGTTCTTGTCACTGGCCATCTGGGACAGGTGATAGAGAATTATTTTGGCGACGGTTCCCGCTGGGGCGTGCAGCTGCATTGTATCCAGGAGCCGTCACCGCTGGGGACAGCCGGAGCGCTTTATTATCTGCGGGATTTACAGGATGATTTTTTTCTGATTAACGGCGATATCATTTTTGATGCAGACCTTTCCCGAATGCTTGCATATCACCGGGAAAAGGGGGCAGCGGTCACGTTGTTTGCACATCCAAACAGTCATCCTTATGACAGTGCGGTTTTACAGTGTGACAGTACAGGCCGCGTCACGGCAATGGGTGCAAAGGGCGAAAACCTGCGCAACTGCGTAAATGCGGGTATTCATATCCTTTCACCGGAAATCCTGTCTGGATTCCGGTCAGCAGTACCGCGAAGCCTTGACCGCGAAGTTCTTACACCGCTGATCCAAACGGGCAGGGTATATGCATACTGTTCGCCGGAATATGTCCATGATATGGGAACACCGGAACGTTATACCTCCGTATGCCGTGATGTATCCTCTGGTTTAGTGCGTCAAAAAAACCTGCGGCATCCGCAGCGAGCAATCTTCCTGGACCGTGACGGCACGATCAACCAATACAAAGGCTATATCACATCCCCCGATCAGCTGGAACTGGAACCGGGGGCAGCGGAGGCAATCCGGCGCATTAACCACAGCGGCTATCTGGCGATTGTCGTAACGAACCAGCCTGTCATTGCACGCGGGGACTGTACGCTGGAAATGCTGGATCAAATCCATGGCAGGCTGGACGGCCTGCTGGGGGCACAGGGGGCATACCTGGACGGTCTGTTTTACTGTCCGCACCATCCAGACAAGGGATTTCCGGGCGAAGTCGCTGCGTATAAGGTTCCATGCACTTGCCGCAAGCCGGAACCTGGGCTGCTGTACACGGCAGCAGCCCAATATCACATTGACCTGAATGCGTCATATATGCTCGGCGACAGTGAACAGGATATGGAAGCGGGCCGCCGTGCGGGATGCCGGACGCTGCAAATCAGTGCACAGCGCACACTTTGGACAGCGGTAGAGGAAATACTGGAAATGGAAAGAGGCGAAATAAACGCATGATAAAAGCACTGATTACGGGTATGACCGGAATGGTAGGCTCCCATTTGGCAGATTATTTGCTGCGGGAAACCGACTGGGATATATATGGGATGCAGCGCTGGCGCAGCCCGCTGGATAATATTGAACACTTACTGCCGGCTATCAACGCCGGAGAGCGTGTATTTGTGCGGTATGGCGACTTAAACGACCAGAGTTCTCTCATGTCGGTAATCAACGAGGTACAGCCAGACTATATTTTCCACTTGGCGGCGCAAAGCTATCCGAAAACCAGCTTTGACGCACCGATTGACACCTTAAACACGAACATTTTAGGCACTTGCCGTTTGCTGGAAGCGGTCCGCCTGTCCGGGCAAAAACCGGTAATCCATGTTTGTGCGTCATCAGAAGTATTCGGGCGCGTACCGAAAGAAAAGCTGCCGATCAATGAGGAATGCACTTTTCATCCAGCGTCCCCCTATGCCATTTCCAAGGTAGGAACCGACCTTGTCGGGCGATATTATGCGGAGGCGTATGGTATGATGGTCATGACGACACGAATGTTTACGCATACTGGCCCGCGGCGCGGGGATGTTTTTGCAGAATCCACCTTTGCAAAACAAATTGCAATGATTGAGGCTGGGCTGATACCGTCTGTTGTCAAGACGGGGAATTTGCAGTCGCTGCGCACCTGGGCAGATGTACGTGACGCTGTGCGGGCCTATTACATGCTGGTTACGGTCAATCCGGTAGCGGGGGCGTATTACAACATTGGTGGAAGCTACTCCTGCACGGTAGGTGAAATGCTGGACACACTGCTCTCATATTCCACAGTAAAGAACATTTCGGTCGAAACGGATACCGAACGTTTACGACCGATTGACGCAGACCTTCAGGTACCGGACACGCAAAAATTCACAGCACACACAGGCTGGAAGCCTGAAATCCCCTTCCGCACAACCATGCTGGACTTGCTGAACGACTGGCGGACGCGCATCAAGCGTGGAAGCCGCTTCCTAACCCGCTGACGGGTGCACGCCCCGCGCCTATGCGGCGGGCACCCCTCGCCGGGGCGGCGTCCTTCGCGGACAGCGGCAGGGCTCTGCCCTGCACCCGCGCCTATGCGGCGGGCACCCCTCGCCGGGGCGGCGTCCTACGCGGACAGCGGCAGGGCTCTGCCCTGCACCCGCGCCTTTGCGGCGGGCACCCCTCGCCGGGGCGGCGTCCTACGCGGACAGCGGCAGGGCTCT
>CAJUSB010000015.1 GCA_910589115.1 uncultured Clostridia bacterium
CGAGAAAGGGAGTCCAGAGGGACAAGTCCCTCTGGCGCTGTCTGCGTAAGACCGCGCGCCGCGCAGGCGCGTTAAGCACGAATAGACCCTGAAAAGGAGGAGATTGATATGGGAAAGCCTGTTGTCGCGATTGTAGGCAGGCCCAATGTCGGCAAGTCGCAGCTGTTTAACCGGCTCGCCGGGAAGCGGCTTTCAATCGTTGAGGATACGCCAGGCGTCACCCGTGACCGGCTTTATGCCGGTTCCGATTGGCGCGGACGTGATTTTTCCATTATAGATACCGGCGGTATCGAGCCGTCTGCCGATAACGAAATCCTGAAATTTATGCGCTATCAGGCCGAAACGGCAATTCATCACGCAGACGTGATTATCCTGATTACCGATTTGCGTACCGGTATTACGGCTGCCGATGAGGATGTTGCCACGATGCTGCAAAAGTGCGGGAAGCCAATCGTACTGGCAGTCAATAAGTGCGACCGCCCCGGTGAACCAGATCCGGATTTTTACGAATTCTATAATCTGGGATTGGGGGAACCTTATGCGATTTCGGCGTTGCATGGCTACGGTATCGGTGAGCTGCTCGATGCGGCCTATGCATATTTCCCGCCGGAAGAGGAAGGGGAAATTGAGAATGAGCGGATTCGGGTTGCACTGATCGGCAAGCCGAATGTCGGCAAGTCCTCCCTGCTCAACCGGGTGCTGGGGGAGGAACGCGTCATCGTTTCCGATGTAGCAGGGACAACGCGCGACAGCGTAGATGCCGAGCTGGAAAATGAGTTCGGCAAATTCACTTTCATCGATACGGCGGGTATTCGGAAAAAAAGTAAGGTGGAGGAAAAGATTGAGAAATTCTCAGTCATGCGGTCATTGATGGCGGTCGAGCGTTCCGATGTCTGCGTCATTATGATCGATGCCTCCGAAGGCGTGACCGAACAGGATACCCGCGTCGCCGGAGAGGCGCACAATGCCGGAAAAGCCTGCATCATTGTCGTAAACAAGTGGGATTTGGTCGAAAAAGACGGCAAAACAATGAAAGAATATACCCTGCGGGTTCGTGAGGGCCTGGCCTATATGCCATATGCGCCGGTACTGTTTATTTCAGCATTGAACGGACAGCGGGTCAACCAGCTGTTTGAGCTGGCTGTAAAGGTGTATGAGCAGAACCACCGCCGCATTACGACCGGTCAGCTGAATGCAGTCCTTTCGGAAGCAACAGCGCGCGTCCAGCCGCCGACCGACAAGGGACGCCGTCTCAAAATCTATTATATGACGCAGGCCAGCACGGCGCCGCCGACCTTTGTCTGCTTCTGTAATGATGCACGGCTGTTCCATTTCTCCTATCAGCGTTATCTGGAAAATCAGATCCGCGAGGTTTATGGCCTGGAGGGTACGCCGGTGCGCATGGTTATCCGGCAGCGGGGGGATAAATAGCCGTCCTGCTGCCTGTCCCCCGTGCGGGGGTATTTCCAGGAACCACGAAAAAGAGGTTTTGAGAATGGATTATTTGAAATATCTTGTGATTGCGGCAGCAGCATATTTGTTGGGTTCGCTCAGCTTTTCCATTATCGTCTGCCGCTTTACGACCGGCAAGGATATCCGTTCCTATGGCAGCGGAAATGCGGGGCTGACCAATTCCTTCCGTGTTTTGGGCGGGCCGAAAACTTTGCTGGTCCTGCTCGGCGATACGGCGAAAGCTGCCGCAGCCGTATATTTGGGCAGCTGCCTTGCCGGGATGCCCGGGAAGCTGTGTGCAGGGATTTTTGTGATTTTAGGCCATGTGTTCCCGGTTTATTTTGGCTTCCGCGGTGGAAAAGGGGTATTAGTGGGCGCAACCATGCTGATATTTCTGGACTGGCGCATTTTCCTCGTGGCTTTTGTATTATTTGTTGGTGCGGTGGCTGTCACCCGGTGGATTTCACTGGGTTCTATTTTGGGTGCGGCCAGCTTTCCGGTTTCCATGCAAGTGCTGTATGGGGACTGGCGGCTGACCGTCGTTGCCGCACTGATGGGCGGAGCAGTGATCTGGCTGCACCGTTCCAACATCAGCCGGATTTTACACGGCTGTGAAAACCGGTTTACATTTCACGTCAAGCCACAGATTACGAAGGAAGAGAAGGAGGAATCTGCCGAATGAAGATAACGGTTTTAGGCAGCGGCGGCTGGGGCACCGCCCTCGCAGTGCTGCTGCATGGGAATGGGCATGAAGTTACGCTGTGGACTTTTTTCCCAGAGGAGGCAGAGCGCCTTGACAGGCAGCGCATGAATGAAAAGCTGCTGCCCGGCGTAAAGATTCCGGAAGAGATTGCAGTTACCAGCGACATTTCCTGCGTACAGACGGCGGAGCTGGTTGTGCTGGCTGTACCCAGCTTTGCAATCACATCAACTGCGGAAAGCCTTACAAAATGGGTACAGCCGGGGACGGTTATCGTCAATGTCGGGAAGGGGCTGGATGCCAAGAACGGATACTGCCGTTTTTCCGAAAGCATTTCCCGCGTATTAGGGCAGGCGCATCCTGTTGTTGCACTGACCGGCCCGACTCATGCGGAGGAGGTCGGGCGTGGGATTCCGACTGCGATCCTGGCAGCATCTGCTGACCCGGATGCCGCTGCGATGGTGCAGGATGTATTTATGCATGACGATTGTTTCAGAGTGTATACCTCCGATGATATCATTGGGGCCGAGCTGGGCGGGGCATTTAAGAATATTATCGCACTGGGCGCAGGCATTTCGGACGGGCTGGGCCTGGGGGATAATTCCAAGGCGGCTTTCATGACGCGCGGGCTGACGGAGATTGCCCGTTTGGGTGTTGCGCTTGGTGCGCGTCAAGATACGTTTGCCGGATTGTCCGGCGTTGGCGACCTGATTGTTACCTGTACTTCCATGCATTCCCGCAACCGGCGGGCCGGGATTCTGATTGGACAAGGCCGGGATGCAAAAACGGCGATGGAAGAGGTCGGCGCTGTTGTAGAGGGGTATTATGCAACAGAGGCAGGATATCATCTTGCACAGAAGACCGGTGTTTCGATGCCGATTACAGAAGCCATGTATCGTGTCCTTTACCAAGGCGGAAGCGCCCGCGAAGCCATTTCCCTGCTGATGGGACGTGAGAAAAAGCGCGAGACTGAAGAACTCTGGATTACGTGAAACCTATCTGAAAAGAGCTGCAATGAATGATGTTCCATTGCAGCTCTTTCGGTTATGCGGGGATATAATCGGGGAGAAGCGAGAGGTATTCATTCAGGACGATTGGGAATACCTCGTCAAGACGGTAATGCCGGATATTGGAACCGGCAGCGTCTGACAAACGGCGGCAGAGGGACGGGTCTGTAATCAGCCGCTGGATTTGGGCGGCACAGGCAGTGCTGTCGCCATAAGGATATAGCAGGCCGGTTGTCTCGTGCGATATGAGATCGGTATGCCCTTTCACTGCACTGGCAACGACCGGAAGGCCGGTGTACATTGCCTCCATTACATTGAACGGCATTCCTTCTATCCGGCTGGATGTAACAGCAGCGGAGGCCACCGCATACCATGATGCCATATCCTGCTGGTGCCCAGGGAAGAGGATACGGTTTTGCAGCCCCAGCGTTTCGGCCAGTGATTCACATTCTGTGCGGGTTCTGCCATCTCCGGCCAATACCAGAAATACGTCCTCCGGCAGCTCCGCCAGTGCACGAATCAGAACAGGCTGGCTTTTTCGGGCAGAAAATTCTGCCGGATAAAGCAGCAGGAAAGCATCTTGTGGGATGCCAAAATCTTTCCTCAGCTCCGGACGGGCAGGGGGACGGTCAAAGCGGGAAAAATCGACACCAACGCCCGGCACGACGGACACACGCCTGCCTAACTGCCGCTGTGCTGCAAAATGGTAATCCCATTGGTTCATGGTAATCAGCAAATCGGTTTGGGAGGCTGTCCATTCTTCGGCGGTCAGCAATAGCCTTTGCTTTATGTAAGGGGTTTGCTCGTCAAACAGGTATCCATGCACCATATTGATTAGCGGCGGACGGTCACGCAGGCCCCAAAGTGCTGCCCGTGTGAAAAATGCCGCAAGCGCAGTATGCGTAATAATCAGGGAGTAGGATTCCTGTTTTATTTTTTCGCGAAGCATGGCTGCCGCACGAAAATTTTTTGGTGAAGTCATTGATTTTTCGAGCGGCAGGTGGATCACCTCTGACACGTGCGGTACAGAGGCCTTTTCACCTCCGCACGCAAGATGAAGCGTCCAGCCCTGCTGTTCAAAATACTGTAAATAAGGCAGATGGAAATTCAAAATATGGGAGTAGGTGGAGGCGGTAAACAGCAGCTTTTGCATATATGATTTCCCCCTCTCAGATAAGGCGCTCACTATTCAAAAACTTACCTTTGAAAACTGTCAGAAACAGAATTTTCAGGTCGAACAGTAAACTCCAGTTTTCGATATAATAGATATCATGTTCAATACGTTCCTTGATGGAGGTATCGCCCCGCAGATCGTTTACCTGTGCCCAGCCAGTAATGCCCGGACGCACCTGATGTTTGACCATATACAGCGGGATGTCTTCCTTAAACCGGCCCACATGATACGGAATTTCAGGCCGTGGGCCGACAAGGCTCATATCGCCCTTGAGCACATTGAAGAACTGCGGGAATTCATCTAAGGAACACTTGCGCAGGAATGCACCGAAGCGGGTTTTCCGGTTATCATTCATGTTGCTCCATCCGGTATCCTGCTGGTTGTTGACCCGCATAGAGCGGAATTTGTACATATAAAACTCTTTTTTATTTCGTCCGACCCGCTTCTGGCTGAAAATAACAGGCCCCGGTGAAGTCAGTTTCACCCCAAGGGCACATAAAAGCATGATCGGGGAAGTGAACAGGATCAGCAGCAGGGAGCCCAGGATATCAAACGCCCGCTTGCAGAAAGCGTTCGCCCAGTTGTCAAGAGGAATGCGCCGGATATTCAGCAGCGGAAGCCCATTCAGTTCATCGAACTGGGGAGTAGAAGACATATAACGCGCATAGGTTGGAATAATAGAGAGCTTCACACCAGCTTTTTCACAGGCCATAATCACCTGCGGCGTCCAGGCATCTTCGTCCGGGTCAACAGCAGAAACAACTTCATCCGGTCCATACTGGTCAAGGACGGCATCCAGCTTTGCAATGCTGCCCAGGTAGGTCAGCTGCTGCGGTGTTTCCATCCGGCGCTGGGAAAGATATCCGACAGGATGATAGCCCAGCTCACGGTCCATACTGACCGCATCCAGATAGGCTTTTGCAGATTCCCCGCTTCCTAAAATCAGGATGTGCTTTAGATTGTGGCCGTGCTGCCGGAAATAACGCAGTACCTTGCGCAGTATAATGCGTTTACCGCTCAGGATACTGGAGCTGAGGGTAAAGTAGATAGCCATGGTCAGACGGGAATAGTGTACGCCGTGATTGATAAATAACACGCTTAGCAGGATCGCCATATCCAGCATCCCAGCCAGCCAAAGACGGGGAAGCTCCTTTTTCAGCCGGGTCTTGCGGAAGGACTGATACAGGCCGAAAGAGGCATATGTAAAGAGCTGTGCCGCCGTCAGGAAAATGTCCAGCAGCATGTACTGGGACAGCGGCACAGTGATAATACCGTTTGGCAGGACGTAAAACCGGAGCCAGAATGCCACTGGCAGTGACAGGAAAAGGAAGATCCCGTCACTGATGACATGCAGCCGGTTGAACAGCTGTTGGTTTTCTTTAATCATGTGGCCTCCTGCATTCGTGCGAGGAAGGCCTCATTCTCTGCACTCAGCGTGATGGCGCCAAGGTTTTGCGCATTCCATTCTTCCCGCATTTGTGCGAGTGCGGAAATCCCTTCCCGGTAGAGTGGTGTGTCTGTTTCATATCGTTCCAGAAGGTTAAACAGTTCCTGCCATGCATTTGAGCTTGCCGCCATATGAGCAGCGTATTTTTGAGCCATTTCAAAGGCCTGCGCCGGTCTGCCGGTTTCCATATAATATTCTGTCAGGTAAAACGGGGTGGAGTGTGCATTGCACTTTTCCAGGCTGGCTGCGTAACGGTCGGCTTTTTGACGGGTTTCATCATCGACTTCATTATCAATGGATTTCAGAATATAACTCAGCTTGTGTTTCGATCCTTCAAAGGCATCCAGCCTTGCGGCTTCCTCATAAGCCTCAAATGTCATCTGTCCGGACATATTCTGTGCTACAACATGACAGCTAAGGAAAATAGCAAAAACAACCAGCAGGGCGGCCCAGCCTAACAAAATGAATCCGCGTATACGGTCAGTCCGGAAACGCTCCGGGATTGGAATTGCTTCACCACAGCAGTCGTTGATCACTGCGAATAGGGCAAAAGCCATCGGTAGATAAACATAGGTGGAAAAGACCATTTCAGTGAGGACATGCCCAGCAAGAAAAATCAGCGCTGCACCCAGGGCTGGTGCAAGAAGCACTCCCTGCTGGCGAGAAAACCATACGGCAGCCGCCATTGCTGCAAGCATTCCGACGAACAGCAGAAAGCCGATAATGCCAGTGTCCTCCAGTGCCTGAATATAGTGATTATGCGCATATCGGGTCGAATAGTAAAAGGTCTGCACACTTCTCAATTCGCTTTCAAAGGAGCCGAGGCCAAGCCCAACAATCGGGCTGCGGCAGAAAAGTTTAAGTCCGTCTTCAAAGAAAGAAAATCGCTGAATCGCATTTTGGTTTGCGCGGATTCCCTGCATTCTGTTTGCAATGAAGCCGGGAATTAAACGGTATTTCAGAGGGAGCCGTACAGAACCCGTTTCGTTTTCAAAGGTGACACGTGTTAAGTTGGTCTCATCCGCTGCGCTAATGTTAAACCATACGATAATGCTGTCCTCCGGAACGGTGAATGTCACGGAAGCAAGTTCACCCTGATAGAGCAGGGTAGAGGTGTGCATGGTGGTATCAGCACGGTTTTGGCTTTCAATCGTAATCTGGGGAGTCCCATCAGATTCAGCTGAAAGGGAATATACTCCGGGAGCGGGGTATGCGGATCGCCGAAGCGTTTCATTCGGATGAAGTACAATGCTTCCTGTCCAGTTACAGGCGGCAATCAGGAATACTGCGAAAAAGGCAGCCAGTGCGACAGTAAAGGACAGAAGCGATTTTGTATGCCCGCTTGCTTTCTTAATGAGCTGGGTCGCAATAAACCGATCAAACAGGCACAGACAGACGGCGCCGAATACCAAGCATACCATAGGTACGGGCTGTATACCGTTCCAGGCATGAAAGGACGTTAAGGAAATCGGAAATGCGGCAAGCAGGGTTATAACCAGCGTTTCCAGCATAAGAATCAGTAACCGGATACGTCGTCCTTTGATTTCCAGCAGGAGATATGCAGGAAAAGCGACTGCGATTGCCAGCAGGGCACCCATGCTGAACGCCAGTACAAAAGCAAGGGAGGATATAAAAAGGCATACCAAATGGATGGCACGTTCTTTATTTGACTGTGCAGAAGCGGCTAATCCCAGACTGAGCAGGAGACCGATTCCGATTGTACCGGCAAATACGTTTGGATTGACGAACATGGAGTTTATTCGGACCCCTGGTTCAATTCCCGGCAAATCCCGGTAAACAGAGCTGTACTGCCCTAAAAAATTCAAAATGGGAGTGCTGATCAGGCGAGTAGAGATTAAATCAATACTAATAAGGCTTTCCAGTGCCGCAGTGCCTGATAATATGATCGGTATCGTTCGGCCTTTTTCTTTGCAGAAAGAAAGCAGCAGTAATGCATAGCAGAATGAAACCAGAACCTTCAGGAACTCAAGCAGGGCAAGCCGTCCATTGACGGCGTAAAAGCAGGAAATACCATCTATCAATACAAAAAGGCTGGTTGCGATAAGCGGCAGTTTAACCTGCTTTTGCAGCTTTGAATAAAATAGGAATATGGCTGAAAGTGACGCTGCAATCGCCAGCATGGAGGTTCGTTTAATATAAGCCGAAGCGCTCAGGCAGACAATCAGAAAAAAAAGGATTGTTACAACAGACGTTAAAACAGGTGTTCGTTTTTTTAACATTCTCATTCACCTTTCATCAAACAGGAAAGCCGCACACCGAACCGCCCGAAATCATTTTCCTGGCGCGTACAGCGTGCGGCCCTTCTCCAAACCCTTCGCCGCCTGGGGTGAAGGGCTGGGAGAAAGGCGGGGCCGAAGCCCCTCCTTTCTGAATGCAGTTCATACTATGCATCTGGATAGACAGATTACATAGAGTGAAACGGGTGTCTTAGCCGATGCGGATCGTTGCGCTGCTGAACAGAGTCAGGGTCAGGTTGCCGTCTGCGAAAACAGCGTCTTCGATCTCGGTCTCAGTGCCATCGTCAGCTACCTGGAATGCAGAAGCACCCTCAGTTGCAGGAACAGCAACTACCAGGCCGCCCGGGATATCGGTAACAGCCTTGCCGTCAGCGGCAACCAGAATCTGTATCTTGCCGTCAACAACCTTTGCACTAACCTGAACGTTGGTTGCAGAACCAGCGATTGCAAGCAGGTCAGCGTTGGAAAGGGTGATGTTTGCAACAGAGCTGGAAACAACCAGGTCTGCACCGGTCTTGGTTGCGAGGTCAACCAGAGCAGCAGCCGGAACGTTGAGGACAACTTCGGTTGCGCTGCTGGAAGCAGCAACTTCAAGAACGATAATGTCGCTGTTTGCAGACTGAGTAGCAAGTGAAGCAAGTGCGTCAGCGCTCATGGTAACGGTAGCAGTAGAGCCGCTCATAGTTGCAGTTACAGCTGTGGAAGCCACAACCTGACCGCTAGCGTTAGTAGTAGTCTGTACAGTAACAGAAGTAGCGGGAGCAGTAGTAGAGGTAGATTCAGACTTCTCGCCGCGGGTAGGACGATCATCCTCAGTTGCGGAATCAACTGCGCAGTTGAGTTCGCACTTGGTCTCATCGGTGGTTTCCTTATCATCTGCTGCGATAGCAGCAATCGGCAGCATAGCTGCCACCATACCAAGAACGATAAGCTTGGCAAGCATTTGCTTTTTCATGATTTCAAGTCTCCTAAATAGTTTGTATTGATATGAAAATATACTTACGGCTCGCGTGAAATAAATTTCACAGCCGCGCGGGGGATTTCTCCGGGGGCTCCCTCGCCTTCACTTGACTGCGCAGCTCATACTGGTTTTGAACCAATGAGTTACACGGTCTGTGTTGGCTGATTCGACCCTTCGGGGTGGATTTCTCCTTTCCAAGCATCTTAACCACCTCCTTTCAATCGTTGAGGGCGGTTGGCATCCGCTCGAGTTCTCATCAAAGGGTGGTGACAGTACCGGCCAGTGCATGGGACTAAACTGATAAAAGCACATGCAGCTGGCACAGAAAAAGTCATTCTGTCGCCGAATGCCCTTTACACACCCACGCAGATATCCGGTTTGCTACGGGCAAGCATGGCAAAGCAGAAAATTCCTCCCCGCGCCTGGCGAAAGCCGGGCGGCAGGATCCCGGAAAATATATGAAAATGCGCCCGACAGTGCATTTTCCTCCTACCGGCTGGAAACCGAATAAGCGGCTGGAGCCTGTAAAAGGCCAATACAATATCGTTTCTTATGTATTAGGCGCAGATTCAACAATTAAAGGTGTTTTAAGCAGGCAGAGCCTGTCTAAATTAAGCAATATATTGTCAATGTAATCTAAAGTAAAGCTATCCCGAAACCTCTGTCTTATATACCATTGCAATCCAAGTATAGCACATTCTTTTATCGGTTTCAATAAAAATCGGAAAAAAACTTTGCCGCACGGGATGGATTTTTTTATGGGCATTTTTTCCGGAGAACACATTTCGGGCAGTACAGGACAGCTAAAAGCTAATGCTTATAAAACAATGCTTAGTAGAACGATAGATTACTTTGCATGGCAGTGGAAGACAGTTTTCGAGAGTACATGCAATGAAAAGGGACAGACAGAGGCGGTGAAGGGGCGGGCAGAAAACAGCTTATCCCGGTTTCTGCCCCGGCCTTTATTCGTAGATAGGATACCGGGCACAAATCTCGCGCACACCATTGCGGATATGCTCGGCCTGTGCTTCGAAGTCGGTTGCAGCAAGCCAGATGAAGCGTGCAATTTTGTTCATTTCCTCGGCACCGAACCCGCGGGTCGTGACTGCCGGGGTGCCGATCCGCATACCAGAGGTTACGAACGGGCTTTGCGGGTCATTCGGGATTGTATTCTTGTTTGCGGTAATATAGACCTCGTCAAGCCGGATCTGAAGTTCCTTGCCAGTGACGCCTGCTTTGCGCAGATCGGCGAGCATCAAGTGGTTGTCTGTACCGCCGGAAACAAGGTCAAAGCCCTGCTCCATAAGTGCGGCGGCAAGCACCTGGGCATTATCAATTACTTTTTGCTGATAGAGCTTAAACTCGGGTTTCAGCGCTTCGCCGAAGCAAACGGCTTTGGCCGCGATGACGTGCATCAGCGGGCCGCCCTGTGTGCCGGGGAAAATCGCTTTATTAAACTTGGGGCCGAGTTCCTCGTTATTGGTAAGGATAACACCGCCGCGGGGACCGCGCAGGGTCTTATGCGTGGTTGTTGTAACGACATCGGCATAGGGCATCGGGTTCATATGCAGGCCTGCTGCGACAAGTCCGGCGATGTGGGCCATATCAACGAACAGGTATGCGCCAACCTCGTGTGCAATTTCGGCAAACTTTGCGAAATCAATGGCACGGGGATATGCGGATGCACCCGCGATGATCATTTTAGGCTGTTTTTCCTTTGCTAATGCACGCAGCGCATCATAATCAATATAACCCTCATCATTCACGCCGTAGGGAATGATGTTGTAGAGCAGGCCGGACTGATTGACGGGGCTGCCGTGGGTCAAATGCCCACCGTTGTCAAGGCTCATGCCGAGCACGGTGTCTCCGGGCTGGCAGAGTGCCTGATAGACTGCCATATTTGCCTGTGCGCCGGAATGCGGCTGGACATTGGCGTATTTTGCGCCGAACAGCTCGCATACGCGGGCGATGGCAAGGCGCTCCATTTCGTCAACGCATTCACATCCGCCATAGTAGCGTTTCCCGGGGTAACCTTCGGCGTATTTATTGGTCAGGCAGCTGCCCATTGCCATCATGACAGCGGGGCTGACGATATTTTCGGAAGCGATCAGTTCAATGTTGCGGAACTGTCGGTCAAATTCAGCTTGAAGCAGGCTCCCGGCTTCACCGTCATACAGCTTGACAAAATCCATTGCTTTGCGTACCATATTATGAAACCTCCTGATTGTTCCTGACGTACTTGAATCATTTTAACGCATGCGAACAGATTTTGCAAGGGGTTTCGAGGAATTTAACAGTTCCTTCACCTTATTTTGCTATTTCCACAAGAGAGCTTGGCATTTTCGCCTGGTTATGCTATATTTATTACAAACCGAAAGAGAGGACGAGGAAAATGACCAAAAAAGAACGTGCGGTAATGGTGACCGGCTTGCTGAAAGAGGCATATCCGGATGCGCTTTGTGCGCTGCATTACACAAAGGATTATGAGCTGTTGTTTGCAACGCGTCTGTCTGCTCAATGCACGGATGTGCGGGTAAATATTGTAACGGAGGAGCTGTTTGCGCGGTTTCCGGAGCTTGAGGACTATGCAGCTGCGCCGATAGAGGAAATCGAGGCGGTCATCAAGACATGCGGGCTGTTTCATACGAAAGCGCGCGACCTGAAAGCTGCGGCGGCCATGCTGCTAAGTGATTTTGGGGGGCGGGTGCCGGACAAAATGGAGGATCTGCTCAAGCTGCCGGGCATTGGGCGCAAGACGGCAAATCTGATTTTGGGTGATATTTACGGACAGCCTGCGGTTGTAACGGACACGCACTGCATCCGTTTGTCCAACCGGTTAGGGCTGGTCAAAAACGAGAAGGACCCGCTCAAGGTTGAGATGGCGCTGCGAAAGTTGCTTGATCCGGCGGAGTCCTCTGACTTCTGCCACCGGCTGGTACATCATGGGAGAGAGGTATGCACGGCACGTGCACCGAAGTGTGCGAACTGCTGCCTGGCGGTTTGCTGCCCCTCCTTCCCGCTGTAGCTGCGGATTTCGTGCGCTGCTTCGGGGGAGTGTCCTGCGCGGACAGCGGCAGGGCTCCGCCCTGCACCCGCGCCTACGCGGCGTGCGCCAGAGGGCGCTGCCCTCTGGACTCCCGCTGGGGCTATCGCCCCAGACCCCGAGATGCTGACGCATCTCCAGCTTCGCCTGCGGGCGGGACGAGGGGATGCAATCCGGGTACAGCATGAAAAAGTGTCGAATTTCTGCGCCTTATTTTGTGGAAGTTTCCCAGCGACTTCACTATATCTTGTATGGTATAATAGCTGTATTCCACAGGAGAGGAAGGAAACAGTATGATTTACGTCGTGAAAAAGGACAACACCCGGGAAGCCTTCAATGTACAGAAGGTCGTCGCGGCGGTTAATAAATCAGCAAATCGTGTACTTTATACATTTACTGCCGAAGAAACACGGCGGATATGCGAATATGTTGAGGATTATGTCCAGAAAATGGATGTTTCGGAGGTACAGATATGGCAGATGCACAATATTGTGGAGGCTGCGCTGGAATCCGTGCGTCCCGAGGTTGCTAAAAGTTATCGCGATTATCGCAATTACAAACAGGATTTCGTTGGAATGCTGGACAGTGTTTATAAGAAGAGCCAGTCTATTATGTATATCGGGGATAAGGAAAATTCCAACACCGATTCCGCACTGGTTTCGACCAAGCGCAGCCTGATTTTTAATCAGCTCAACAAAGAGCTGTATCAGAAATTTTTTATGAATACGGAGGAGCTTCAGGCCTGTCGTGACGGTTATATTTATGTTCACGATATGTCTGCCCGCCGTGATACGATGAATTGCTGCCTATTTGATGTAGGGAATGTACTCAGAGGCGGCTTTGAGATGGGGAATTTATGGTATAACGAACCAAAAACATTGAATGTTGCTTTTGATGTCATTGGTGATATTGTACTTTCTGCGGCCAGTCAGCAATATGGTGGGTTCACTGTACCGAGTGTGGATTTGCTGCTGGAACCTTATGCGCAGCGCAGTTATGTGCAGTTTATCGAAAAATACCGCAGGCTTGGATTGTCTGACGAGGTTTGTGAACGTGAAGCGATGGCCGATCTTCTCAACGATTTTGAGCAGGGATTTCAGGGCTGGGAATATAAATTTAATACGGTTGCGTCAAGCCGTGGTGATTATCCGTTTATTACCATGACTATGGGCACCGGTACGGGACGTTTTGCCCGACTTGCGTCCATTACCATGCTGAACGTGCGCCGGAGGGGGCAGGGCAAAAAAGGGCAGAAAAAGCCGACCTTATTCCCAAAGCTGGTATTCCTTTATGATGAAGCGCTGCACGGTCCTGGCGGGCCTCTTGAGGATGTTTTTGAGGCTGGGATTCAGTGTTCGTCTAAGGCAATGTATCCGGACTGGCTCAGCTTAACCGGGGAGGGTTATGTTCCATCCATTTATCAGAAGTATGGACAGATTATCAGCCCGATGGGCTGCCGGGCCTTTCTGTCACCCTGGTATGAGCGCGGCGGTATGAAGCCTGCGGATGATGCGGACCGTCCGGTTTTTATCGGACGATTTAATATTGGTGCGGTTTCCCTGCACCTCCCGATGATTTATGCCCGCGCTTTGCAGGAGAGCCGCCCGTTTTATGAGGTGCTTGATTATTACCTGGAGCTGATTCGCAGGCTGCATATCCGCACCTATGCCTATCTTGGGGAACTGCGGGCCTCTACGAATCCGCTGGCCTACTGTGAGGGCGGCTTTTATGGCGGGCATCTCAGGTTGAGCGATAAGATCAAGCCGCTTTTAAGGAGTGCGACAGCATCCTTTGGCATTACTGCGCTGAATGAGCTGCAAATGCTGCATAATGGAAAATCCCTGGTGCAGGATGGTGAATTTGCGCTGGAAACCATGCGGCATATCAATCAGAAGATACAGGAATTCAAGGAGGCTGATGGGCGGCTTTATGCGATTTACGGTACGCCTGCTGAAAGTCTTTGCGGCCTTCAGGTGGAACAGTTCCGGAAGAAATACGGAGTGATTGAGGGCGTAAGCGACCGCACTTATGTATCTAATAGTTTCCATTGCCATGTGACGGAGGATATTTCTCCGATTGAAAAGCAGGATTTAGAGAAACGTTTCTGGGATTTGTTCAATGGCGGCAAAATTCAATATGTTAAGTATCCGATTGACTATAATTTGGAGGCCATTCGGACATTGGTACGGCGTGCAATGCGCATGGGTTTTTATGAAGGTGTGAATCTTTCTCTGGCCTATTGTGATGACTGCGGGCATGAGGAGCTTTCCATGGATATCTGTCCCAAGTGCGGCAGCCGCAATCTGACAAAGATTGAGCGGATGAACGGTTATCTGTCCTATTCACGCGTTAAGGGGGATACCCGTTTGAACGATGCCAAGATGGACGAGATTGCCGAACGGAAAAGCATGTAACCAGGCGTTGCAGGAAAGGGACAGACGATCATGCTGCGATACCATAACATTACAAAGGATGATATGCTCAATGGTGACGGGCTGCGCGTGGTGCTTTGGGTCGCCGGGTGCGGACATGCCTGTGCGGGCTGCCATAATCCGATTACCTGGGACCCGCAGGGCGGGCTGCCGTTTGACGCTACGGCGCGGGAGGAACTGTTCCGCGAACTGCAAAAGGATTATATTTCCGGCGTTACGTTTTCGGGCGGAGATCCTTTGTTCCCGGCGAACCGGGCAGAGATTTCAGAACTTGCGCAGGAGATCCGGCAGCGTTTCCCGGATAAAACAATCTGGCTTTACACTGGGTATAAGTGGGAAGAAATCCGCACGCTGCCTGCGGTACTGCTGTCAGATGTGGTGGTAGACGGGCGCTTCGTTGAAGCGATTGCCGATCCACTGCTGTTGTGGCGCGGCAGTGAAAACCAACGAGTCATTGATGTATCCAAAACCCGTGCGCTCGGGCAAATCGTGTTGTATCCTGAGCCGCAATATGATTGAAGGAGAGGTGATTTGGGATGAATACAATCGCAAAATTTGAACTGGTCAGCGAGCTTCAGTTTTCGGCAGACTGGCTGGATAAAATCGGCGGCAATGCGGCGGCTGCAAAGGCCGTTTATGCGTCGCTTCGGATGCCATGCCGGGCTACGGCGGGTTCGGCGGGCTACGATTTTTTTGCGCCGATTGATTTTACCTTACAGCCTGGCGGTACGCTTCGTATTCCGACCGGTTTCCGGGTGAAAATACAGGCAGGCTGGCTGCTTGCGATTTTCCCGCGCTCCGGTCTGGGATTCCGATACCGCTTGCAGCTGGACAATACGGTCGGCATTATCGACAGTGATTACTATAGTGCGGATAATGAAGGGCACATTATGATACAAATGACCAATGCAGGCGAAAAACCTTTGACTGTAAAGGCGGGTGCGGGTTTTGCGCAGGGTATTTTTCTGCCGTTCGGGCTGGCTGAGGGAGATGAAGCCGCAGGCTCCCGTCACGGTGGTTTTGGAAGTACGGATGTTTGACACTGTCAGGGAAAGCTGAACCATTGACATCACGGCGGTTTGCCGGATGGAATCAAAGCAAGGGGGCCTGCTTCATTATATATGGGGCGGGCCTCTTGTTTTTGTCCTTGCGTGTGGGGGAAAATCTGTTATAATGGAAAAAGGAGGCGAGGATATGCAGCGTATTTTAGTAGTGGATGATGAGACAGCAATCGGGGAACTTTTAGAGGTTTATCTGACAAATGAGGGTTTCAAGGTTGATAAATTTGAAAATGCAGGCGATGCATTGGCGTGTGTACAGAGGACGCCGCCAGACCTTGCGATATTGGATGTGATGCTGCCCGATATGGACGGCTTTACACTCTGCCAGGAGCTGCGGAAGGAATACCTTTTTCCTATCATTATGCTGACTGCAAAGGTCGAGGATATGGATAAGATAATGGGTCTGACGCTCGGTGCAGACGATTATATGACAAAGCCCTTTAATCCGTTGGAGCTTGTGGCACGGGTTAAAACGCAGCTTCGGCGGTCTACACGCTATAACCAGGGCGAGCTTGCAGGCAGGCTGCCGGAGGAATATGACTTCCGGGGGCTTCAAATTTCCAATACAACACATAAATGCATTCTTTTTGGAGAGGAATTGCAGCTGACTCCGATTGAATTTTCGATTTTGTGGCACCTGTGCAAAAACCGGACGAAGGTAGTATCCAGTGAAGAGTTATTTGAGGCGGTATGGGGCGAAAAATACCTGGACAGCAATAATACTGTAATGAGCCACATTGCAAGGCTGCGGGAAAAGATGCACGAGCCGAGCAGAAAACCGAAATTTATAAAAACAGTTTGGGGGGTAGGTTATACCATTGAATAATCAAAGGTGGTTTCGGAAGGCAGGCGGGCATTACCAAACGGGTATTGTAAGGGATGTACTGCTGAAATACCTGCTCTCATTGCTTGCGTGGGCGGTAGGGGTCGGTGTCCTGGGACTGTTCTGCTGGGATTTTTTTGGCCGATTCAGCTGGAGGGGGAGCGGCATTGTATATGCGATTTTTACCTTTTTCAGGGATTATTTTCTATGGACGTATGGCATTGCTACGGTTACGGGATGGATTGCCCTGAGCTATCGTTTCATATCCCGGCCGCTGCGGTATCTGGACGAGCTGGTCAATGCGGCAGGGGAGCTTGCAGTCCCAGGAAACGAGCCGATCAAGCTGCCAAAGGAGATGCACGAGGTAGAGAACCAGCTAAATTTGGTACGGGAACAGGCGCTTCGCAGCGCATTGGCGGCCCGTGAGGCCGAGCAGCGGAAGAACGATTTAATCGTATACCTCGCGCATGATTTGAAAACACCGCTGACAAGTGTGGTCGGTTATCTGACCCTGCTGCGGGATGAGCCGCAAATTTCGCAGGAGCTGCGGCTGCGCTATACACAGACCGCACTCGACAAAGCCGACCGGTTGGAAGAGCTTATTAATGAGTTTTTTGAAATTACACGTTTTAATCTAACGCAGGTAGAGCTGGAACGTGCGCCTGTTGACCTGACACGTATGCTTCAGCAGCTGGTCAGTGAGTTTGAGCCGATTCTGCGCGATAAGGAGCTGACTTGTGAGGCAGAGCTTCCTCCGAAACTGGAATATGTTTGCGACCCGGATAAGCTGGCGCGGGTTTTCGACAACCTTCTCCGCAATGCAGTATCATATAGTTTTCCGCACAGCGTCATTCATATTCAGGCTGAGCAGAAAAAGGATAAAGTGTCGATTACATTCCAGAACGTGGGGCCGACGATTCCACAGGATAAGCTGAACCGTATTTTTGAGCAGTTTTTCCGGCTGGACAGCTCGCGTGCCAGCCGCACAGGCGGTGCAGGGCTGGGGCTGGCGATTGCAAAGCAGCTTGTCGGGCTGCATGGCGGCACGATTGCAGCGGAGAGCGCGGACAGCTGCACTTGTTTTCGGATCATGCTGCCGCTGAAAAGCGGTTAGAAAATCGAAATATGTCTAAATTTGACATTCCCGCAGGCATTTGCTATACTGAAAGGGAATCAGCAGACTGCGTTTGAGAGGAGCATTCAGATGATGAGATATATTGCTTTTGATGTAGAGACACCGAATGGAGCCAATGACCGTATGAGTGCGATTGGCGTTGCTGTGATTGAAAACGGTGAAATCGTTCAAGAAATGGCAACGCTGGTCAATCCAGAGACTTATTTTCACCGATTTAATATCCAGCTGACTGGTATTACACCGGAGGCCGCAGCAAAAGCCCCTGCGTTTCCAGTACTCTGGAATGAGCTGGAACCTGTTTTCAGCAGCGGCGTACTTGTGGCACATAATGCTGTTTTTGATATGGGCGTATTGTCAAAATGCTTACAGGCATATGGAATCGGCTGGAAGGATACGGCGGAGTATGCTTGTACTGTGCAGATGGGGCGGAAATGTTTTCCGGGGCTGCCCAATCATAGGCTGAATACGCTTTGCGAATATTTGGATATCCCGTTGGACCACCATCAGGCTGGAAGCGACAGCTATGCATGTGCCTCCCTTTTGCTGCGGTATCAGCAGGAAGGGCTGGAGGTGGAGCGCTTCCATCGGAAATACGACCTGACAAGCCGCCGCACTTTACAGCAGCTCCGCCGCTGACGGCAGGCACATAGCTTTTCGGACGCAGCTGGGAACGGCCCTCGAACCGGGATATTTTTCCATATGTGAACTTGAGAACGGCCGCTGCTGGGAATGACAGGGGGCAGCGGCGCAGCATACATTTGACGGCGAAAAAAGAGGAATGGTGTCGAAGCATATCCTTTTGGTGGATATTCAGGGGAAAAACGTCGAAAAATATATGCGAATTCTCTGGAAATAATGCGGAAATTTGTTGCAACGATTTACAAAATATGGTAAATTGTAATTGTCGCAGGAAGCGGCAGAATTCGTAACAGAGGGAAAGGTTGGAACATCATGGAACAAAAAATTCGTGTATTGGTAGCGGACAATGACAAGGACTTTACAGCCGCGTTAGAGAGTGCCTTTGGAAGAAACCCGATGCTGGAACTGGTTGGGATTGCAACGGATGGACGGCAGGCGCTGGAACTGGCGGAGCAGCTTCAGCCGGACCTGATGATGCTTGATCTGGTTTTGCCGGAGGTAGACGGTTTAACGATTGTGCAGCGCCTGCGGGAGAGCGGGATTGGAATGGTAGTGCTCAGCGCGTTTTCATCCGACAACTCGAATGCGGTTTGCGCACAGATGAACGTTCGGTATGTCATGCGTAAGCCGATTGAGATTGATGTACTGATGGAGCGGCTTCAACAGAGCAGGCAGGCAGCGTCCATGCCTGCGGCAGAGGATTCAGAGCTGGCGCTGGAAATCAAGGTCACAGAAGTGATTCATCAAATTGGCGTGCCAGCGCACATAAAGGGCTATCAGTATTTGCGTGATGCGATTATGATGGCAGTACATGATATGGAGGCGGTAGGTGCAATCACAAAGATCCTGTATCCGTCAATCGCAAAAAAGTATCATACAACTTCTTCACGGGTAGAGCGCGCGATCCGTCATGCAATCGAGGTTGCATGGGATCGGGGAGATTTGGAAACGCTGCAATCTTATTTTGGTTATACAGTGTCTGGCATTAAGGGAAAACCGACAAACAGTGAGTTTATTTCCATGATAGCTGACCGGCTGAGACTCCAGCTGAAAGCCGGTTAACGAGCTGCGTGCAGCAGCCCGACCGGCCCGCTGTCCTTTTGGCGGGCTGGTCAGCACAGCACTAACAAATATTTCGGGAGCCCCCGTCCCGCCCGCAGGCGAGAGGAAGCTTTTAGTCAATTTTTTCTCGAAAAAATTGTGCCGTCCGCAAAGGACGCCACCCCGGCGAGGGGCGCTGTCCTCGTAGGTCACTCACCCCGTTGCGCAGATGCTGACGTGTTTAGAGAATGACAAGCGTGATGCCGTTGTTGTGGCGTTCAAGGTCAGTGTCGTTTCGCAGCGCAGGACAGAGGTCGAGCGCCCGGCGCGTCTCTTCGTCAAAGATGGAAAGGCGCTCGCCGGGGATGTAGAAGCGTAAATAGCCGCGCCCACGCTGCGTGTCCAGATGCCGGCGCACTGCCGGACGCAGCTTGCCGCCCCGTCCCGTTGAACCAAAGCCGTGAATTAGCTTCAGCGCTTTGATGGATGTGCCGCGCGTTAGACGCAGTTCCAGTTGCAGCCGCACAAGCGCATCTGCTACCGATGGCTTGCCTTCCTCTAAATTAACAATTTTGATTTGGCTCATGTCGTTTTTTACATTCCTTTATTACCTTTATAAAATGCGAGAAAAGCATCAGATGATCCGTTAAAAGGTCGGAGCAAAGTCCGCTGATCATTCGCTCCGGATGCCATTGCACCGCGAAAATTGGCAGCGTCTGGTGTTCCAGCGCTTCGATGATTCCGTCGTCAGAGATTGCAGCTGCCGTCAGCGGCGGCGCTAGGGTCCGCACGGCCTGATGGTGCCAGCTGTTCGTTTCAAAGCGGCTGCCGCATAATATGCTGATTTGGCTGCCAGGAACCGTCTGCACCCAATGCACCGTGTTGTTTCCATGGTTTGGGATGTGCTGGTAAAGCGTGCCGCCATAGTAAATATTTAAGAGTTGGATGCCCCGGCATATGCCGAAAATAGGGCGTCTTTTTTTTTCAAAGGCTTCCAGCAGGGCGAATTCCTCTGCGTCCCGCAGCTCGTCGATTTCGTCCGTTGGGAGACGGCCGGCACCATAACGCTCCGGCGCAATATCTCCGCCGCCGGTCAGCAGCAGGCCGTCATAGCATCCTGCCAGCACTTCCGGGATTCCGCCAGCGTATGCCGCCGGAATCCCGCCTGCCCGCGTTACCGCTTCTCCATATAGGGTTGAATGCACCCGCTGTGCAGAGTGTGTACCGGCCTGCCTGCCGGTCGATAATAATATTTGGGGCTGCATGGCATTACCTCGCTTTATATTTTATTTTTTTGCAATCGTTTGCGATGCTTGAAATTTTTTTTACTTTTATGTTACACTATAATCGGAGTTTGTTCGGCTTGTGCCGGATGACCTCTGGAAATTTTGAAGCAGCCTGCACGGTTTTCAGCCTGGATTTTTAATTGCTCCAGGGTAAGCAGGCGGTACACAAAGGAGTGGAAGAATGACATTTGATTTTTTATCTGTTGTGCGGATGGCAGGCGGTCTTGCCTTGTTCCTGTATGGCATGACCATCATGGGCAGCGGCCTGGAACGTGCCGCAGGGCCAGCCCTCGAACGGACCCTGGAACGCATGACAGGCAACCTGCTCAGCGCCCTGCTGATGGGAGCTGCTGTTACGGCTGTTATCCAGTCGTCATCTGCAACGACCGTCATGGTGGTCGGATTTGTCAATGCCGGAATTTTGAGCCTGCGGCAGTCGGTCGGCGTGATTATGGGCGCTAATATCGGTACAACGATTACAGCGCAGATCCTGCGGCTGGATGCGGGCGGCACGATGGAAAGCAGCCTGCTTTTGCAGCTCATTAAACCGAAAAACCTTGCTTATCTGGTTGTACTGGGCGGCGTTCTGCTGATGCTGCGCGGAAAAACCCGGAGAAGCCGTTCGGCAGCTGATATTTTCCTTGGTTTTGGCATTCTGTTTATCGGCATGTCGACCATGGAGGCGGCAGTTGCGCCGCTGGCGGATCTGCCGCAGTTTTCCAGCCTGTTTGCAGCGATTTCCAATCCTGTCCTTGGCGTGCTTGTGGGTGCAGTCGTTACGGCGATCATTCAGTCGTCCTCTGCATCGGTTGGTATTTTGCAGGCGCTGTCTACGACTGGCGCGATTACGTGGTCGGCAGCGGTGCCGATCATACTCGGACAGAATATCGGTACTTGTATCACGGCATTTTTGTCTGCGCTTGGCGGTTCCAAGAATGCACGCCGCACGGCGATGGTGCATTTTTATTTCAACCTGATCGGTTCGATTATTTTCCTGATAGGGTTTTACACTTTCCAGTATACCATTGGTTTCCCGTTTTTTGAAGAGGCAATTCACAAAACCGGCATTGCAAATTTTCATACGATATTTAATGTAGTGGCAACTATTCTATTTTTACCCTTCACAGGGATCCTGGTGAAGCTGGCGGAGCGTACAATTCCGGCCGGTACGGAGGCGCATGATCCGCTTGCGCGGCTGGAACCCCGTTTCCTTGCTGTACCGGCGGTTGCGCTTGAGCAGGCGCAGCGGTGCATTGCCGAAATGGGCCGGGCTGCACAGGAGAACGTAGGCCTCTGTATGGGGGCGCTGCTGGACGGCGCACCTTTGCAGGAGGAGGTTTTTGCGGAGAATGAGGCATTTCTTGACCGGGCGGAGGTTGAGATTGGGAAGTATTTGGTTTCGGTGCGTAATGATCTGCCAAAAGGTATGCGGCGGATGCATGCAGAAATGCTGCATTCTCTGAGTGATTTTGAAAAGATAGGCGATTACGCACAGAATATTTTTGAGCGTGCGGAGGGGTTCCGGGCGCAGCGGCTAACGTTCAGCGGGACGGCGGCGGCGGAGCTGCGCGGGATGTATGCAGCAGTTGGCGAGCAGCTCCGCCTGACGGTAGAAGGCTACACAACGCGGCAGGCGGAGACGGCGCAGCAGGTTGAGCCGCTGGAGGAAACGGTTGATGCGTTGAAAGACCTGCTGAAAGACCGTCATCTTGAGCGCTTAGGCGGGGAAGCCTGTCAAATAGAGAGTGGCGTTGTTTTTCTTGATGTGGTGCACGACCTGGAAAAGATAGGGGACCATTGTTCCAACATTGCGATTTACACCCTACAGCTTTGTGAGGGAAGCGAACAATTTGACACGCACAGTTTTTCCAAACGCGCATACAAGTCATCGGAAGCATTTTCGCAGCAGGTTGCGCGCTGCCGCGAAAAATACTTCGCCCCTGTTGAGCAGCTTCATTCCTGATAGTGCTCAGCTGCCGTTTGGTTCTGCCCTCGCCGGGGGCGTCCTACGCGGACGGCGGCCCTGCGCGGGCAGCGCCAGAGGGACGCCTCCCTCTGGACTCCCCCCTTCGCCTGCGGGCGGGATGGTGCAGCGTTTATCGCATATCCGGTGCTGACCGGCCCGCCAAAAAGCAGGGCGGGCCGGTCGTCATTCTGCGTAAATAGATTCAAAAAATGTGGGCCAATACAAACAAGGCCTGGGAGGTAATGATAATGAAAGGTTTAACCCTATTGCACTTGGGACTATTGATGCTATTATGCCTTATTGTCACCGGCTGTTCCGTTGAGAACGCATCATCAGTAATCAGCGAAGCAATTCCAGAAAACATCGCACGCATTGAAGTAAGCGGTTTTTATAACGGCGAGTTGGAGCCGTGGGAGTTGACACAGGCAGAAATCGAGAAATTGAATACATGGATTACACAGCTTTCCTTGAAGCATAGGACATACGCGGAAGGAGAAGCCCCCAGCGAAGTGTATGCTGGCGGAGTTTGCTATAGTTTTAATATCAATGGTGGTGATATGTCATTCACATGGATATATATTGATAAGGCATATATCCAGTACAATGGCGAATGGTATGAAATTACAAATACTACGACTCCACCGCTTGACCTGTCTGGGCCTGGTAAATAAGTGAATAAACCTCAATACCGAAATACGGGGTGGCTGTTGCAATTCAGCCCTCTCGTATTTTATACATTTTATTCCGTTATTTTGACGAAGGATTTAGAAAATAGAGTAGCAGCAATCTGAAAAAGGAGGATGAGGGCATTGTCAAAGAGGTATATGTACTATCTCGTGATGCTGTCTGTTTATTATATCATATTATAAATTTCCTGCGCTTCTTAAATCTGTATGATATAGGCTGATTTTTAATCTATCCTATACTGCACAGATTTTGGAGACTGGTGTTGGTAAAGGCACCCTTTTTTATACCATTTCAAATTCGATGACAAATAGCTTGCATTTTTTTGCTTTTCAGACTAAAATAAAAAAGTGAGACTGTCCGCCTGTGCGGACAACAGAACAGGAAGGTGACCTCCCTTGAATGACCTGATGGGCAAACTTCAGGGCTGTCTGGCCAGATTTTCTAAAAGCCAAAAGCAAATTGCACGATATATTATGGAACACTATGACAAGGCAGCATTCATGACTGCCAGCCGCCTTGGGCAGACTGTCGGCGTAAGCGAATCAACGGTTGTACGCTTTGCGACCGAACTTGGTTATGACGGTTACCCACATCTTCAGCGTGCATTGCAGGAAATGATCCGGAATAAGCTGACCGCTGTGCAGCGCATTGAAGTATCTCACGACCGCATGGGCAACCGTGATGTGCTGCAAAGCGTCCTGACCACCGATATTGACAAGATCCGTATGACGCTTGATGAGCTCGACCGTGATGCTTTTCATGGTGCAGTGGAGGCCATCCTTCATGCCCGCCGCATTTATATCCTTGGTGTGCGTTCTTCTGGGGCGCTTGCCAATTTTCTTGGTTTTTATTTTTCCATGCTGTTTGAAAATGTCTGTATGCTGAATACCAATGGCGTCAGTGAGGTCTTTGAACAGCTGCTGCATATCCGTCCGGAGGATGTTTTTATTGGGATCAGCTTTCCGCGTTATTCCAGACGCACGCTTTCTGCAATGCAGTATTCCAGTGACCGCGGCGCACAGGTGATTGCGCTCACGGATTCCTGCCTTTCGCCGCTGGCCCACTGCGCCGGGCATGTGCTGACCGCTAAAAGCGATATGGCCTCTTTTGTTGATTCACTGGTTGCGCCGCTTTCGGTGCTGAATGCTTTAATTGTTGCAGTCGGCATGGGCCGCCAGAAAGAAACCGAACAGACCTTTCACCGCTTAGAGCATATCTGGGACGAGTATGGTGTTTATGAAAAGCTGGAGGACGAATGACACATATCATTGTAATCGGCGGCGGTGCAGCCGGGCTGATGGCCGCAGGCACGGCCGCAGAAGAGGGCGCACACGTCTTGCTGCTGGAAAAGAATACGCGCCCCGGACGTAAGCTGGCAATCACCGGAAAGGGACGCTGCAATGTGACCAATAACTGTGATGTTTCCACTGTGCTGGCAAATGTGCCTACGAATCCGAGGTTTCTTTATTCTGCGCTGGGCGGGTGTTCTCCGGCTGATGTGATGGCCTTTTTTGAACGGGAAGGTGTACCATTGAAGACCGAGCGCGGCAGCCGGGTTTTTCCGGCGTCTGACCGGGCGCTGGATATTGTGGATGCACTTTGCCACTGGGTGCGCCGGTTGGGCGTACAGGTCATGCACGCCGCTGCCGAGGAAATCCTGACGGCAGACGGACAGGTTTGCGGCGTGTGTGCAGGTGGCCAGGAGCTTTCGGCGGAGGCGGTCATACTTGCTACAGGCGGCGCGTCCTATCCGCTTACCGGTTCGGATGGGGACGGATACCGCTTTGCAAAGGTAACAGGGCATATGGTTGTGCCGCCGCGTCCGTCACTGGTTCCGCTGGTTGAGGACGGCAGCACTTGTACAGCGCTGATGGGGCTTTCCCTGAAAAACGTGCAGCTGACCTCATTTGAGAACGATAAAAAAATTTTTACTGGTTTTGGGGAAATGCTGTTTACGCATTTTGGCCTGTCTGGCCCGCTGACCCTTTCTGCGTCTGCGCATATGCGGCATTTCGGCAGTAAACGTTATCGTGTGGAAATTGATCTGAAACCTGCGCTGGATGAGAAAACACTTGACCGCCGGATTCTATCCGATTTTTCAGAACATAAAAACAGTGATTTTATCAATGCGCTTGGCGGCCTGCTTCCGCGGAAGCTGATTCCCGTTGTTGTGGACTTGGCAGGGATTGACCCACATTGCAAGGTGCACAGCATCACCAAAGCCGAACGCGCTGCCCTGCTGCGAACCCTCAAGGCATTCCCTGTGAATATTTCAGGAACGCGTCCGGTAGCGGAGGCCATTGTTACCACTGGCGGCGTATCTGTGCGGGAAATTTCACCCAAAACGATGGAATCAAAAAAATGTCCCGGATTGTATTTCGCGGGAGAAGTGATTGACGTGGACGCATATACTGGAGGTTTTAACCTGCAAATTGCTTGGGCGACCGGCAGGCTGGCCGGGCTGAGCGCCGCACATAAAATGGAGTGATTTTGATATGAAAAAAAAATTTGCAGCCGCGATTGACGGCCCCTCTGGCGCAGGGAAAAGTACGATTGCCAGGGCAGCTGCCGAAAGGCTCGGGCTGTTGTATGTGGATACTGGGGCAATGTACCGTGCCATTGGCCTTGCGGTACTGCGGCGTGGGATTGCGGCGGAGGATACGGCTGGCATTGAACAAACATTATCCGGCCTTTCTGTCACGCTGCGGCATGGTCCAAAGGGGCAGCATGTGCTGCTGAATGGTGAAGATGTTTCAGATGCAATCCGAAACGATCGGGTTGCGCATTATGCTTCAAAATGCTCGGCTGTGCCTGCTGTGCGTGATTTCCTATTAGAGACGCAGCGCTCAATCGCTAGGACACAGGGCGTGATTATGGACGGCCGCGATATTGGGACGGTTATTTTGCCTGATGCGGAGGTCAAAATTTTCCTGACCGCCAGTGTGGAGGCCCGTGCCAAGCGGCGATATTTGGAGCTGGACGCACGCGGTGAGCACGTAACGCTGGAGGGCGTGCGTGCAGATATAGAACGTCGTGACGAGCTGGATATCAACCGCCCGATTGCACCGCTGCGGCAGGCAGAGGATGCAATCCTGCTGGATACCAGCAGCCTTACATTAGAAGAATCCATAGCGGCAGCGGTGGGCATTATCTCCGAAAAACTGGGGGTTCAGCTATGAAAAAAAAGAGTGTGAAAAAAACTGCAAAATATCATCCGCGTTTTCAGTGGCTGGCCATCCCATGCATCCAGGCGTCTTATCAGATATGGTATGGCTACACGGTGCGGGGGCGGGAGAATATCCCGGAGGGCGGCTGTGTGGTTTGTCCGAACCATAACCAGAACGCCGATCCTCCGCTTGCCGCAGCAGCGCTTGGCAACGGCAGCGGGCAGCTGATGGTAATGGCAAAAAAAGAACTGTTTGACATGCCGTTGCTTTGGCGGCTGTTTACCTGGCTGGGCGGCTTCCCGGTGGATCGGGGGAATGCTGATTTGACCGCGATCAAGACGGCGCTGCGCTCGCTCAAGGAGGGCAAAAAGCTGTTGATTTTCCCACAGGGGACGCGAGGTACCGAGGCCGACAGCGCAAAGGAAGGCGCGGCCATGCTGGCCGTTAAGACCGGGGTGCCCATCCTGCCGATGTATATTTCTGAGGATAAGAAATTCCGGCGGCATGTGCATATTGTCATTGGCAAGCCGTTTTTCCCGCCGGTGGGGACGCGTGATTATGCGCCTGTGGCGGATGATATCCTTCGCCGGATCTACGCTCTGCGCGGGGAGGCGGAAGGATGAGGGCAGAGGTTGCTAAAACAGCAGGGTTTTGCTTTGGCGTGCGGCGTGCGGTCGATCTTGCCGGGCAGGAGGCAAAAAAGCGTCCGATTTATGCGTATGGTGAGCTGATTCACAATAGCCATGAGATTCGCAGGCTGGAGCAGTGCGGCGTGCATACGGCGCATTCGATTGACGACATCCCGGACGGCGCACCTGTGCTTATCCGTGCGCACGGCGTGGCAAAAGCGGTCTATGAAAGATTCCGGGAGAAAGGCTGTGAAATTTTTGACGCGACTTGCCCGTTTGTTTCCCGTATCCACCGCATTGCGGAGCGGGAAAGCGGGGCAGGGCGGCTGGTTGTAATTATCGGCACGCCCGGACATCCGGAGGTTGAGGGCATTCAGGGCTGGTGCAGGGAATCGCTGGTATTTGATGGGCCGGAAGCACTGATAAATGCCTTAAAGTCCCATAAATGGGACTTTAACAATGCTGCCTTGCTGGCACAAACAACGGTCAGTCGAGAAGTTTGGAATAAATCAGCTGAAATTATAAAAAAAGAGTGTACAAACTGCAAAATATTTGATACAATATGTAATGCGACGGATGAGCGTCAGACTGAGGCTCGTCTGCTTGCCGGAAAATCGGATACGATGATTGTGATCGGCGATAAAAAGAGCTCGAACACAAAGCGCCTGTATGAAATCAGCAGGACGCTTTGCCCGTACGTCCTCTTGGTCGAGGATGCAACGGAGCTAAATGCGGCGAAGCCTGATTTGACGCGGGCGGAAAACATCGGCATAACCGCAGGCGCATCCACTCCGGCATGGATAATTAAGGAGGTCAGTAACATGATGAGCGAAGAGATTAAAATTGAAAATGGTGAAAGCGGCGAGGATTTTGCGGCAATGCTGGAGGAATCCCTCCGGACTTTATATAATGGAGACAAGGTAACCGGTACGGTCGTTGCGATTTCCCCGACCGACGTGCAGGTTGATCTGGGCGTCAAGCACACCGCTTATATTCCGATGGACGAGTTGAGCGATGACCCGAACTACAAGGTAGAAGAGCAAATCAAGCCCGGCGACGAGATTGAGGCCATCGTTGTCCGCGTCAACGATGTTGAGGGTACTGTAACGCTGTCCAAGAAAAAGGTTGACCATCTCAAGGGCTGGGAGAGCATTGAGGCTGCGAAGGAAGAGCACGCTATTGTTGAGGGCACCATCGTGGAGGAGAACCGCGGCGGCATCGTTGCAACGGCGTTCGGCGTGCGTGTATTCATCCCCGCATCCCAGACCGGCGTGCCGAAGGATGAGTCTATGGCAAAGCTGCTCAAGACCAAACAGTCCTTCTACATTACCGAGATCAACCGCCAGCGCAAGCGTGTGGTCGGTTCGATTCGTGCGGTGCAGCAGGAGGCACGTAAGGCAGCTGCTGAAAAGGTTTGGGAGACGATTGAGGTTGGTTCTGCCTATACCGGCACAGTCAAGAGCCTGACTTCCTACGGCGCATTTGTGGACATTGGCGGCGTGGACGGTATGATCCACATTTCCGAACTGTCCTGGGGCCGTATCAAGCATCCGTCCGAGGTTGTTTCCATTGGCGATTCTGTGAACGTTTTTGTCATCGGCCTGGATCGTGAGAACAAGAAGATTTCCCTCGGCTACAAGCGCGAAGAGGACAATCCGTGGTCTATCTTCAAGACCAATTACGAGATTGGCGATACAGCAAATGTTAAGATCCTGAAGTTTATGCCCTTTGGCGCTTTTGCGGAGATCGTGCCCGGCGTGGATGGCCTGATTCACATTTCCCAGATTGCGGATCACCGCATTGCTAAGCCCGACGAAACCCTGACCATCGGCCAGGAGGTTGAGGCTAAGATCATTGATATTAACGATGAGAAGAAAAAGGTTTCCCTGTCTATCCGAGCTCTGATGGTTGGCAGCACAGACGAAGAGGAATAAGACCGACTATTTTCGAGAATAGGGATTACGGCGTGGTATGCGGCTGCATATTGCGCCGTAATCTTTTGAACAGGAAAAGCTATGACAGATCAACAAATACTGTGGGCTGCCATGGAGCAGTCGGCAAGGGAGCTTGGCTGTAAGGCAGAGGATTTCCTTCACAGCAGGCCTGTGGTTGTTCCATACGAGACCGGGCGACAGGCACGAAAGTATTATAAAGAACCGATTTCGTGCATCCTGGCCTCTTATGGAAACAATATTGTCGCCTCGGTAAAGGAAGAATATCGGGAAATCGTATCAGAGTTTATTCATAAATTTGAGTTTTATCATTGCTTTGAAATGCCGAATCTCCATTGGTTAGAGGAGCGTCTTTCGCCGCTGGGGCAGCGGACCTGCTTTATGTCGGAATACTACCTGCCGGAGCTTGACCGGTTAAAGCCTCTTTCGTGTAAATATCAAGTCAGGCTGCTGGAAGCGGCAGATTTTGCTCCGCTGTACACACCAGAGTGGAGCAACGCCCTGTGCAGGGAGCGCAGGGAACTTGATGTGCTTGGTATTGGTGCATATGATGGAGGCCGTCTGGTTGGACTGGCGGGCTGCTCCGCTGACTGCGAAACGATGTGGCAGATTGGGGTAGATGTCCTGCCGGAATACCGCAGGAACGGCATTGCATCGGCGCTGACCAGCAGGCTCGCAGCAGAAATACTAGAACGCGGAAAAATCCCCTTTTACTGCTCGGCGTGGTCGAATCTCCGTTCGGTCAGGAATGCATTCAAAAGCGGCTTCCTTCCGGCCTGGGTTGAAATGACGGTCAAACCAGCAGCTGCCGTTGCTGATTTGAACCGATGATTTTGAATCCATTACAATGTAAAACCCCCCGGGCGCAGCCTTTTAGAAGCTGTGTCCGGGGGTTTTTGAGTGCTTAATTCAGTTTGATTTATGCATTATCTTTTTCTACGCGGGTGACGGCAATCGACAGCTCGTCCAGCTGTTTGTCATCGACCAAGTCAGGACACTGCATCATCAGGTCAGAGGCATTCTGAACCTTGGGGAAAGCAATCACATCACGAATGGAGTCAAGCCCAGCAAGCAGCATACACAGCCGGTCAAGGCCATAGGCAAGGCCTCCATGCGGGGGAGCACCGTAAGAAAATGCTGTAATCAGATGTCCAAACTGTTCCTTTGCTTTTTCGTCCGTGAATCCAAGCGCCCGGAACATACGGGTTTGGAGCTCGGGGTCATGGATACGGATGGAACCGCCGCCCAGCTCACAGCCGTTAAGAATGATATCATATGCCTTTGCACGGACAGAACGCGGGTCAGTGTCCAGCTTGGGCACGTCTTCATCCATGGGCGCAGTGAAAGGGTGATGTTTTGCGACCAGACGGTCTTCCTCTTCGCTGTACTCGAACTGTGGGAATTCGGTTACCCACAGCAGCTTGAAATCGTCCTTGCGTGCAAGACCGAGCCGCTTTGCAAGCTCGCAGCGCAATGCGCCAAGTGAAACCAAAGCCGTGTCTGTATCCGTATCTGCAACGACAAAAAGAAGGTCGTTGGGTTTGGCATTTGCGCGTGCTTTGACTGCTTCCAGCTCGTCCGGTTTCAGGAACTTTGCAAAGGAAGAGGTTACCGTACCATCAGCAGCCAGTTTGAGCCATGCAAGGCCTTTTGCACGATAGGTCTTTACAAAATCGGCCAGTTTGTCAATTTCCTTGCGCGGGAACTTGTCAGCATAACCGTCTACGTTAATCAGCCGGACCGTGCCGCCGCCTTCCACCGCGTTTTTGAATACTGCAAAATCACAAGATTTCGCAATGTCGGAAATATCCTTTATTTCAAAGCCGAACCGAAGGTCAGGCTTGTCTGAACCAAAGCGGTCCATTGCTTCCTGATACGGCATTCGCGGAAGCGGAAGCTGAATATCAATATCCAGCACCTCTTTGAATACCCGCTGGAGGAAACCCTCGTTGACCGCAATCACGTCATCTTCTTCTACGAATGACATCTCAAGGTCAATCTGGGTGAATTCCGGCTGGCGGTCAGCGCGGAGGTCCTCATCCCGGAAGCATCGGGTAATCTGAATATAACGATCCATCCCTGCGAGCATCAGCAGCTGCTTATATTGCTGCGGGGACTGCGGAAGCGCATAGAACTTGCCCGGATGCACACGAGAGGGCACCAGATAGTCCCGCGCACCCTCGGGGGTGGATTTGGTCAGCATGGGGGTTTCAATTTCCAGGAAACCCTGTTCATCAAAATAATTGCGTGCAATCTGCGTTACCCGGTGACGCAGCATCATATTGCGCTGCATAGACGGACGGCGGAGATCGAGATAGCGGTATTTGAGCCGGATCTGGTCGCCCGCTTCCTTGGAATCATCAATTTCAAACGGCGTCGTTTCCGCCTTTGAAAGGATACGGATATCAGAGGCAATTACTTCGACCTCACCGGTCGGCATCTTTTTATTGACCGCAGAAGCATCGCGCGCGGTCAGTTGCCCACGTATCGCAACGACAAATTCCGTGCGGCAGGTAAATGCAATATTAAATAAATCCGCATTGACACTCTTGTCAAAGGTGCATTGGATAATACCGGCACGGTCACGCACCAGCAGGAAGAGTACGCCGCCGTTATCACGGACACGGTCAACCCAGCCATTGACAATGACCTCGCGCCCCGCATCGGACAGGCGCAGATTGCCGCACATATCGGTGCGCTTCATGCCGGAAAGATTGGTATTCATTTCTAATTCAGTCCTTTATTCAGTTGGTGATATCTCTATTGTAGCGCAAAAATGATATTTTGCAAGAGGCTTCCAATAAAAAAATATGCTTCTTTTTCCTCTGCCGCTCAGCTGCCGACAATCACTTTATTCCCTGCGCGCGCTGCCAAGCCTTTCTGAATGCGCTTAACCGCAGCATCAAAGTCGGTGTTGGTCTGTTCGCCGGAGGCAAGCTCTTTTAATGCGACGGTATGGTTGGCAATTTCATCTTCCCCCATAAAAATCACGTAGGGAATTGCCAGCTTGTCCGCGTAGGAAATTTTAGCCTTAAACTTTTTCTTTTCGCAATGCAGCTGGGTGCGGATGCCCTGTGCCCGTAGCTGCGTAGCCAATGAGATGGCTGCGCCCAAATCATCCGTCATCGGCAGAATGAGTACATCGGCAGGGGAGGCAGGCGGATTTTCATTCAGCAGTTTTTTGTCCTGCAAAACAAAGAAAAGCCGCGTCAAACCAATAGAAATCCCCACACCAGGCAGCTTTTTATCCGTGTAATAGCCCGCAAGATTGTCATACCGTCCGCCGGAACAGATGGAACCAATCTCCGGATGATCCAGCATGGTGGTTTCATAAACCGTGCCCGTATAGTAATCAAGCCCCCGCGCAATCGTCAAATCAATCTTGAAATGGCTGGCCGGAACGCCGAAATCAGACAGGTAACGGGCCACTGTGCCAAGCTCTGTAATGCCGGTGTCCAGCGTTTCATTTTTGCCGCGCCAGCCCTCCAATGCCTGCAAAATGCCATCCGTGCCGCCGCCAAGCGTAATAAAACGCAGGATTTCATCGGCTGCATCAGCGGAGACGCCCTCTTCCAGCAGGATTTCACGAACGGTGTCTGCGCCTACTTTTTCCAGCTTGTCGATTGTGCGCATAATATCTGCGGCACGGCTGGTCAGGCCAAGCATTTCAAAAAATCCGTTCAGCACTTTGCGGTTGTTGATCCGGATTTGGAAACGGGTCAGCCCTAGCTCCGAAAACGTCTTATATATAATCGAAGGGATTTCCGCCTCATTGATAATATCAAGCGCACCGTCGCCGATGACGTCAATATCTGCCTGATAAAATTCACGGAAGCGGCCACGCTGTGCCCGCTCCCCACGGTAGACCTTGCCAATCTGGAAGCGCCGGAAAGGGAAGGTCAGCGACCCATAATGCAGCGCAACATATTTTGCAAGCGGCACCGTCAAATCAAACCGCATGGAAAGGTCACTGTCGCCCTTTTGGAAGCGGTAAATCTGTTTTTCGGTTTCCCCGCCGCCTTTGGCAAGCAATACCTCACTGGCCTCTAAAATCGGGGTATCCAGCGGATAAAACCCATAAAGCGCATAGGTCTCCCGCAGGGTCTGCGTAATCTTCTCAAACTGGGACTGCATTGCAGGTTCCAGCTCCATAAAACCAGATAGCGTTCTCGGTTTAATTTTTTCCATCATGTATCATGTACTCCTGTTGCTTATTTGACTGCTGTGCGAACAATCCTCAGGGTGCACAGCACTAAAAAAATGGCGCACTGCCCAACGAGCCGGAAAAACCCGTTTCGCGTGCAAGCTCCCCGAAAATGGGGAGCTTTTGAAACAGATTCCTTAGAGGCGGTTTTTCGGGTTTACGATATTGCGCCAATCAAGGTCGCCCCGGTCGAGGCCCAGGATCAGCATTTCAGCAGTCGCCTGATTGGTTGCAATCGGAATATTATGCATATCGCACAGCCGTGCCAGCGCGTGCACATCGGGCTCGTACTGGGTATTCGACATCGGGTCGCGGAAAAACAAGACAAGGTCAATCTCGTTATAAGCCACCCGTGCAGAAATCTGCTCTTCTCCGCCCTGCATCCCTGCAAGGTACTTTTCAATTTTCAGGCCGGTTGCTTCGGAAACGAATTTGCCGGTTGTACCAGTTGCACAGATATTATGCTTTGCAAGGATGCCGCAATATGCCATACAAAACTGGACCATCAGCTCTTTCTTTCTGTCGTGCGCAATTAAAGCGATATTCATAATGTGTTCCCTCTCTTTGTTAAACTAAAAATGAAACCCTCCTGCTGGCGGAGATCAGACATTTACCAACGGGCGAGCGGCAGCCATTCCCCTTCAAGCCGCCGCGCAATGTTGCGGCAAGCTAAGGCTGCCCCTGTTTTTTTCAGATGAAGCAGGCTTTTCCCGCTGTTGGAACAGGCAATGATATCCTCGTCCTCCGGTACGATCCCCAGCAACGGCAGGCCGGATTGGTCCATCGCATCATCAATGTTACTGGCAAGCCCGTGTCGGATCAGGTTTGGACGTATCCGGTTGACGAGCAGCCGCAGGCGTTTGGTCCCTTCTTCTTCCAGACAGCGGGCGGTCCGTTCGGCCCCACGGATACAGGCGGCTTCGGGCGTTGTGACAATGATCCCTTCGCTGGCGATGGCTGAATAAAGGGACAGCTCGCCAGGCAGCCCGGCAGGGCCATCCCATAAAATGTAATCATACCCTTCGGCCTCCGCTTCGGCGCATAGGTGGCGCAGCTGACGGACACGCAGGAATGGGGTATCGGCAGGAGCAGTCAGCAGGGAAAGCCGCTCGTTCATGGGATGTGCAGCGGCTGCACGCTTGAGCGGAACGACCTCTGCCGCAACATCTGCGAAAGAGAAAACCAGCCGGTCACTCATGCCCAGCGTCAGATCCAGATTCCGTAAGCCACAGTCGCCATCTACCGCGAGTACACGTCTGCCAAGCTCGGCAAGTGCCATGGATAGTGCCGCAGTAAGGGAGGTTTTCCCGGTGCCGCCCTTGCCGGATGCAATTAAAATGATTTTCAAGGCTACGCCTCCGACTTTACCATACTCATAGAATTAGTATAAACGAAATCCCAATTCGATACAAGTATTTTATGTCATTTTTTTCAAAAAATAATGAAATCTTCGTATCGAATTGTATTTTACTTCCAAAAAGGCCCCTGATGCTGGGGACACAAACATATTTTACCATGCGAAGAGATGAAAATAACCTGCCAGCATTCGGCTGACAGGTGTGCATGAAGAACTGTTTTATCAACCATAAATGAAATAAAAGGGAAGTAAATCGACCGGACTGCCCTGCTTTTGGCAGGCCGGTCAGAGATATAGTGGCGATTATCGCCGCACCAGTTCCGCCCGCAGGCGAGGGGGGAGTCCAGAGGCCGAGGGCCTTTGGCGCGCCCCGCGGAGGGGCGGGAGTCCAGAGGGCAGAGCCCTTTGGCGCCCGCTGCGGAGGCGAAAAGCACGGTGTATTCACACTTAATGCAGCATGGAGTTTTCCGATACGACTAGTTCGGTTTCTGCGTCGTCTGCAAAATATGCGTTGACTAAATCTGCAACAACAGGGGCCATTTTCGTACCTGAGTCAATCTTTTCACCAACCGCACAAATCGCAATTTCAGGATCGTCGAATGGCGCAAATGCAATGAAAAGACCATTTGCCAGCTCGTTTTTACCAACCTGCGCCGTGCCCGATTTGCCGCCTACCTGTACCGCACAGTCGTAAAATGCCCGCGCTGCCGTACCTTCATTGATGACGCGCTTCATACCTTCATGAACCAGATCAAGCGTTTCATCCGAAATATCAATTTGACTCATCGCCTCCGGCTTGTGCTCATATACCGTTTTTGTATAATCATAGGTTTTTACACTTTTCAGCAGCGTAGGCTTGTAAACAGTACCACCGTTGACAACCGCCGCCATGTAGTTCGCAAGCTGGAGCGGCGTGTATGCGTGATCCGACTGCCCAATGGCAGCCTGTACACTGTCCGCCGACAGCCAGTCATGCAGCCATTCCCGCTTTTCCTGAAGAATCTTGCGCCCCGTTGGGCCTGCAATGTTGCCCGCAGCCTCGTCACGCAGTTCAATACCAGTCACCTGACCCAGCCCGAACTTGGCAGCCCATTCCTCAATTTTTTCTCCGCCTAACAGCCGCCCGACTTCATAAAAGAAATAGTTGCAGGAATATTCGATTGCCTTTACAATACCGACCCGGCCATGGTAACCCAAGCAGCGGAATGTCTGTGTGTCAAAATACGTGTAATTACGCGTGCAGAATTGGGTGAAGTTTTTGCTGATCGTTCCGCTTTCCAGTGCGGCAATGGCCATCAGCGGCTTGAAAGTCGAACCCGGGGCATACGTCTCCTGAATCGCCCGATTGGTGTAGGGCTTGCGCGGATCATCCTTATATAAATTAAACTCCTGATGGAAACGCTCCAGATTGTAAGTGGGATAGCTCGCCATTGCCAGCACTTCGCCCGAATCAACCCGCAGCACAACTGCCGCGCCGCCTTCGGCGCCCTCTACGCCCTCCAGCGTGCGTGCCAGAGACTCCTCCGCAACCTGCTGCAAATTGAGGTCAATGGTCGTAATGCAGTTCGCACCCGGCTGCGGCGGATTGCTGTTCAGCTCACCGGTGATGTTGCCCCGCAGGTCGGTTTCCACCGTGCGGGAACCGTCTGTGCCGTGCAGGTAAGGTTCCAGTGTATATTCCAGCCCCGAGCGGCCTACAATGGCATTCATTTTATAACCTTTTTCCTTGTACTCCGGCCAGTCCTCTTTCTGAATCTTGCCGACCTCACCAAGCAGATGCGCCGCAAGGGTGGTATTGTACTGCCGCAGCCCACTGGCTGCCACATCGACCCCGGCAAACTCCTGGTGCCGTTCCTTGACCTGTGAAATCAGGTCGAGACTGACATCCTCCGCAAAGGTAAACGGATTATCCCGTGAAAATTCAGTGCCCCACTGCATTTCATATCGGATACCCACAATGATTCGCGCATCCTCCGCCGAAAGGGCGGTATCAACCTTAAAATAAGTGCGCAGTGCGTCAATGACTTCATCCGCCGTCATAGCGGCAGCCTCTTCCTCGGTGGCGGCAGCCTCGGCTTTCACCAGCCGCGCCGCAAGCCGAGTCCGGTCACGTGCATCCGGATCAACAATAAATTCAAATGGAGCAGTATCCGAAACCGGAAGTGTATCAACCGGCTCTGCACCTGAATTCAGTACCAGCCGTGCGAGCTTCAGGATGGTCTCATTCTGTCCGGTCTGATCCCAATATACATAATCAATACGCAGGGAGAATACAGGGCGGTTGCTGATGAGCGGCCTGCCGTAGCGGTCCGAAATCTCACCGCGTGAGGCGCTGATAGGGATTTTGCTGGTCAGCCTGCGTTCTGAAGCGTTGCGGTAGGTTTCGCCCTCCACGATTTGAATGCGGAAAAGGGCAAAAAATGCAATGCATCCCAGCGTCATGAGAATGCAGACGAGCGCGATCAGCCGCCGGAGCAGCCTTGCTTTATTATCCATAACTCAAATTCCTCTGAATGTGCTGAAACGGTGTAACGTCCGTTTGGATTTAATGGAAGCGTTTCCAGGCTTGCCGGACAGGCAGATAGACCAGCGGTGAAAGCAGCGCAGTAATCATTGCCTGTCCGCAGACCCGCTGGGCGTACAGCAGCAGGTCGAACCGGATTTGCAAGATAACAAACCCCAACAGACGGAATACAGCCAAACCAAGCACCGATGCTACAGCCAGCAGGAACATGGAGGGGAAGATCCGGCGCAGGAAACGGTCCGCAAAGATACCTGCCGCAGCACCAAAGAGCATATAATACATGGGGAAAAGCCCCTCAATACCGGTCAAACCCATATCGCAGGCAATACCCGCCGCGATACCGAATGCCATACCCAGATATGGACCTTCCATCAACGCGACTGCCGCCGGGACACACCCAATCAGGTCAATGCGATAGCCAAGGATTTGCAGCGGCGCGGTCGTCGTGCTGACGAGATAAGCTACCAGCAGCACCAGCGCATAGCATACGATCTGACCGACCGGCTGTTGTTCTCTCTGCATATTATTCAGTCACCTCGAAGCTCTTGATGATAAAAACATGGCTTACTGAGCGGACATCCACAAACGGGCGCACGATAGCATAGTTAGACATACCGTGTTCCTCGGGCAGAATCTGTTCGATCCTGCCGATCATAATGCCCTTGGGGAACAGGCCGCCCCGGCCGGAGGTTTCCACCGTATCGCCAATTACGATATCTGCGTCCTGCGCAAGATAGGAGAGACGGAGCGCACCTTCATCCAGCAGCGTATAGTCCCCCTCCGCAATCGCGACCTCTCGGGTGCGGGTAATCAGTGCGCCAGCCTGCATTTCGGTGTCAATGATGGTGGTAACTTCACAGTAATTCGGTGCGGACACCGCCACATAGCCGACCATGCCGTCATCGGTAATGACCATATCACCCTCTTCTATTTCATGCATGGTGCCTTTGTCCAGCGTCAGCGTGGATTGCCAATCGCCGATAGACCGCGCAATCACTTCCGCAACCTCAAATTCAAAGGAACGGTTGCGTTCTTTGATGCCAGCCAGGCTGCGAAGACGGGCATTTTCATCCAGTGCAATCTGTGCGTCGCGCAGTTTTTGTTCGGCTTCCCGGAGCTCTTTATTCAGGCGTTCGTTTTCGGCAACAAGCCTGTCGTAATCTGAAAAATAAGATATTCCATGTGAAAACGTGCCCGTCAGCCAGCTTACGCCCTTTTGCAGCGGCGTGACCGCAACATGCAGTGCGCCGGACAGCGGGTTTGAGCCGCCTGATGCGCCGGTATATAAAACGCTTCCGACGCACAGCAGAAAGACCAGGATCATGACTGCAAACGCGCGTGAGGTTAAAAAATTCCGCAACTTGTTTGTTCGCCCCTCTCAGAGACATAAAATTTCGTACAGCTGCGCAACCGGCAGCCCCATGACAGAATAATAATCACCGCAGATACCCTTCACCAGCGGTGCGCCGCGGCCCTGTATGCCGTATGCTCCTGCTTTGTCCAGCGGTTCCCCGGTTGCGATATACGCTGTGATTTCGGACGCTGACAGCGTGCGGAAAGTAACTTCCGTAATATTCAGGATGGTTTGCAGCGTACCATTTTGTATGACTGCTGCCCCGGTCAGCACTTTGTGTGTCCGGCCGGAGAGTAACCGCAGCATCCTTGCAGCATCGGCAGCGTCTTCGGGTTTGCCCAGTGCTTCCCCGTCAATCGTTACCATTGTATCGGAGCCAATGACGATGGCGTCCGGGTGCAGTGCGGCAACGGCCTGCGCTTTGGCGGCTGCCAGACGGACGACCTCATTTTCGAGCGGTGCGCCTGGGCACAGTTGTTCGTCTATATCGGCTGGACAGACATGGAATTCCGGTACAATGAGGGAAAGCAGCTCCTGCCGCCGCGGCGACTGGGAAGCCAAAAGGTATTGCATTCCAGATGCTCCTTCCAGAAGGATTGTATTATAGTTGTGCTGAAAAATATAAATTGCCGCACCTTGCCGCCCCGCCCGCCGTCCTTTTGGCGGGCGGGGCAGCAGGCAGAAAGGAGGATGGACGCACACATTCCCCGCCGCAGCGGAAATAAAGCTTTTACTCCATTTTTTCTCGAAAAAATGGCGGGTGCAGGGCAGCGCCCTGCAAAAACTGTCCGTGCACTGCGGCAGTATATATCACTCCACACCGCGCCGGTAGAGGCCGCGCGTTGTGCCGTCCAGGAAATCGGGACGCTGCCCCGTGCAGAAGGCTTGGGCGATGCGGGCGCATTCGCCGGGCGGTTCAATGGTGAAGCGCAGGCGGGCCAAATCGACTTCCGGCAGTTCTGAATGGTGGAGAGCCAGCGGTACACCGTTGAGCAGGGTGTTGCGGCAGCCGTATTCAGGCAGCAGCGGGAAAGCCCGACCGGTGCGGTCGGTCAGCCGGGTTCCTTTGGATTTGCAGGTGCATTGCCCGCTTTTGTGGCGGATGGCGCACAGCTCAAAAATCATCAGCGGCAGATGACCGTAAACGATCAGCTCGGTTTCAAGCGGTGCGTGAAGGTCGCGCACCTGTTCAAGCCGCAGCTCAAAAGAGAGTGTTTGGCGGAGGATGCCGCTTCCGGCGAGTGCGGCCAGTGTGGCAGATTGGAAGGCATTCAGGCCGAAATCTCCATAGGCTTCCATGTCCAGCTCACGGAGGAGGGCAATGTGACCGATATTTCCGGCCAGCCCGGCGGTAACGCCTGCTTGTCGGACTGCGGTAAGCATACGGAAAATGTCACTGCGTTCATGGTCGAAAAATACGCGCGGCAGCACAGCGGCCAACGGGAGCCGGGCAACAAGTTCGCGGGTGCGCTTAACGTCTCCAGCGAGTTCGGTCAGCGGGAGATAAATGGCCTGCGGCTGGGTTTCGAGCAGGGCGGGGGAGAGTTGTTCAAAGCTGCGGGCTTCGATTATCATGCCTTTATAGGCATGGCGATGCAGCTGTGCATGGTATTGCTCCAGCGCCTGGACGGCGAGTGTATCAAGCCGTTCCTCTGGCAGAGCCAGTCCGGGCTTGATGGAGAGATGGGTGCCTGCATCAGATGTGCCAAAGCGTTCGGAAACCCATTGCTGTGCAGGTGCATTGGAGGTATTGCCGGTGTCCTGCGGTACGGGAGCAGTATCAAAAACGGTGATCCCGTCGCGGATACCGTCCCAAAGATGCAGATGAAGCCCTGTTCCATCTGCGGTGAGTGTGACTTCGCGAAACGCGGGGGAAGGGAGGGCAGCAGACTTCCATGGTTCCCGCGCGGGCGGCTGTTCCCGCTGGGTAAGAAGTGTGTGCAGTGCATCGCGGCGCAGCGCATTGAGCGCGGCTGCCGGAATTGCGGGGCCGTTTTCAAGCGATATGTCGAGTGTTTGTACGGCAAAGGGGGTGCCGCCTGTTTTGCGCAGTGCTTTTTCCGCCTGTGCCGGTTCTGTCGGACGGCTGTGCGCGGGTTCGGCGGCTGCACCGGTAACACAAACTGTATGCACGCCGTCACTGGCGGTGAGCGTCAGTGGTTCGCCAGTGCGGGCTTGCAGGGACAGACTGACCGGCACCAGCGGCGCTTCTTTGCCGTCTGCGAACAGGCGGGCGGCTTCGTCATAAAGCGGCTGCACTTCATGCAGCGGAAGCTCGGTTTTTGTGCCAAGCATTTCGTCACCCTGGCGGCCTGTAAAGTATCCGTCAGTGAAGCCATCGCGCGAGAAAACGCGTCGCAAAGCGTCCTCTTCGGCAGGGGTTGGGCCGCGCTGCTCGTGTAGGAGGGCGGCATAGACCCGGGTCACGACGGCGGTATATTCGGGGCGTTTCATGCGCCCTTCGATTTTGAGAGAAGATACTCCGGCACTGCAAATTTCAGGGATATGGTGTGCGAGGGAGAGGTCTTTCAGGGAGAGGGGGAAGCATTCCGGTCCTTTGCCGTCATAGCGATAGGGTAAGCGGCAGGGCTGTGCACAAAGCCCGCGGTTACCGGAGCGGCGGCCGATGACAGCGGAAAGCCAACACTGGCCGGAGTAACAGCGGCAGAGCGCGCCGTGTATAAATATTTCGGTTTCTACGCCGCCTTCTGCGGTGATCCGGCGAATTTCCTGCAATGGGGTTTCGCGTGCGAGCACAATGCGGGAGAAGCCGAATTCTTTGGCCATTTTTGCGCCGTCCAGGGTCGAGATGGTCAGCTGGGTTGAGGCGTGCAACGCGAGGGAAGGTGCATGGGCGTGAATGAGGCGTGCGAGGCCAAGGTCCTGAATAATCAGTGCATCTGCACCGGCTTCATAGAGGAAGCGTGCATCGTGCAGGGCGGCATCGAGTTCGCGGTCGCTGACCAGGATATTCAGGGTGATATTGGTTTTCACGCCGCGGGCGCGGCAGTAAGCGATTGCGCTGGCCATTTCATCGGGGGAAAAATTCTGTGCACCGCGGCGCGCGTTAAAGGTACCGAAGCCCATATAAACGGCGGTGGCACCGCTTTGCACGGCGGCGCGCACGCCATCCGGGGAGCCGGCGGGTGCGAGCAGCTCGGGGAGTTTAAGCAGTTTCATTTCGAGCTTGCGAGTTTTTGTTGTTTGGTGGCTTTGGTAAGCTGGGAGCGGAGGTGCCGGGTTTCTTCGATGTAGGTTTGCAGCTGATCGCGGATGCTGTCTGCTTGTTCCTGAGCCTTGAGGCACTCGTCGGCGATATTGATCGCGGCGAGCACGGAGGCTTGTTCGACGGTAAGGTCGGCATTTTCGTGGGCTTCTGAAATCTTGCTGTTGACCAATTCGGCCACTCGGTCCATATATTCTTTGCTTTCCTCGGCTAGTATCGTGTATGCTCTGCCCGAGATGGTCACGGTAACTCGGTTCATGTAATCTCCTCCTTGGGTATTAAGGGAATAGATACTCACCTTAGTATACCATAGATTTTAACCTTTTGCACCCTGTTTTTTTGCAATTTACATGAAATTTTCAATTCTGCCAAAGGAGTCCGGCTCCCCGCCGGGGGATGTCCTCCGCAGACGGCGCCAGAGGGCTCTGCCCTCTGGACTCCCGCCCCTCCGCGGGGAGCGCCAAAGGGCCTCGCCCTCTGGACTCCTCCCTCCGCCTGCGGGCGGGATGGTGCAGCGCAGCTTTGTCATACTCTGCTGACCGGCCTGCCAAAAAGCAGGGCAGGCCGGTCGTCTGACATCAAATCATGTTATGCTGGGTCGGGTGATATTTTCCCAGCTGCGGTTATGCTTGGTTATGGTGTTTTATCCATATATTTTCAGTGTACCTGATTTGTATGGCACTGTCAAGCCCTTGTTGGGGATGGCGCACGGCAGTTTCATAAAATTTCCAGTAATTTGCAAAAGTAAGAATGGTTGATTA
>CAJUSB010000016.1 GCA_910589115.1 uncultured Clostridia bacterium
CCAGAGGGACTCGTCCCTCTGGACTCCCTTCCATCGCCTGCGGGCGGGATGAGGGGCGGATATGCCCGTTCATTTGTGCTGCTTCGGCCCGCCAAAAGGACGGCGGGCCGAAGGGGCGGCTGCGGCAGGTCTTTCCACATGTGAGAATAACAAAATAACGATATTTCGATGTGATCACAGCGGCCGGCGCAGCGGACAGCTGGACAAGAAGACCCGTTCTGCCAGCCGGTTAAGGCCGTTATCGCGCAGATAATCCTGCAAAATCGCCGGGGACTGGGTGGATTCAGGGCCGATAATCAGTTCAGAGACCAAATCTTCAAGCCCGATCCCAATCTGCTGGCACATAGACATCAGGTTCAGCGGGTAATATTTTTTAATGCGTTCAGTTGTGATATGGTAACAGGGCTGCACGTCAAAATCCTCTTTTTCAAATGGGAATACGACAAGACGCATTTCGTGTTCGCTCCAGAACGAGGAATGCTTAAAAGCGACCGAACAAATCCAGGCATCCCGCAGGGCGTCCCGGATATCGGGGTCGGATTCAGAGAGTGCCGCCCCGCCCTGGATCAGGCGGACGAATACTTCGGCAAGCGGATGCCCGTCCATATCGTCCTGGTAAAACACCTTTTGCAGTGACATCGCACCCCCTGCAATCAGCTCCATATAACGGCTTTGAAAGGCAATACAAATGCCCCGGCCCCGGTTGCCGTACCGTTCCCATTGGGCTGCGTCGTCGCGGTGGAACGAGAAGCAGGCGGCATAGGCCGAATAGGAAAAATCCTTTTTCAGCTCTTCATGGAACAGCCGCCGGACCTCTGGGACGGCCGCACGTGGCCCATCCTGCTCCAGCCGTTTGACGATTGCGGAACATAGCCCACGCATAAAGTGCCGCATTTCTGCCGCGTCATTCATATTCAGGATGTTATTGACGCGGAGCTGTGCGCAGCGGAGAATCCCGTCAAGCGCCTGAAAATCTGTATAATGATAAAGGATCTCTCTGCTGTTTCTGTTCAGTGCAATCGCCTCCCTGAAAATGCCTGCGGGTATTGTTTGTGCAGCAAAAGTGGATTCTGAATCTTTGCCGGAAAGAATAAAAAGAACCTGCCGAAACCAGACAGGTCCTTTTGCTTACGGAGTGGCTTGTATCAGCCTGCCGCATTGAGCTTCAAGGTCATTGCGCTCTTTTTATGCGCAGCCTTGTTTTTGTGCATCAGATGCTTTGCAGCAGCCTGATCGACAGCCTTGACGGCGGCCTTATAAGCAGCCTGCGCGGCAGTCTTATCGCCGCTGGCAACAGCAGCGTCAAATTTTTTCAGGGTAGTTTTCAGCGCGGATTTAGCCATCTGGTTTTGCAGAGTCTTGACTCGAATCACTTTCACGCGCTTTTTTGCGGATTTGATATTCGGCATTCAAATACACCTCCTTCATAAATAAAACTCACCAGTAATTTATATTCTACCATCCTCCCGGATAAATTGCAAGTATTTTTTTCATATTTTCGTCAATTTTCATAGAATCGAAAAATACATCTGCTTTTGCGGCAGCGCACAGCCGATGCTTGTCTTTGATTCCAACATATGCTGTCCGGAGCAAATCATATTTTACATTTGTATCATCTATGCAGCGGAGGCCTCGGCTGACTGTATTGCATGGGTTTGCGTAGTCTGCCTATGCCGCAAAGAAAACACTCGCCGTAGAAAGCAGAGGGGTTTTGTCGGAAATTTGTCTGTTTTCGGTAATTCTATTGTGAAGAATGCCGGTTGACAAATGACACATGCGCGGTATACTAAATTCATGCGTCTGACAGATGACAAAACTATAAAAGGCAGGACTTAAAATGAGTACATTTAAGGCTTTTCTAAAGCGCAAGGACATTGAGATTTCCGCCAAGCGGTATTTGGTGGATGCGCTGGGGGCGATGGCACAGGGGTTATTCTGCTCGCTGCTGGTGGGTACGATTATCGACACGGTTGGAACGCAGTTCGGCATCCCGTTTTTAACGGGGACGGTTGCATCGATCGGCGCGGGCGAACATGCGATTTCGTACACGGTTGGCGGTTTAGCCTCGGCGATGAGCGGCCCGGCAATGGCGATTGCGATTGGCTGTGCACTGAAGTGCCCGCCGCTGGTATTATTTTCGTTGACGGCGGTAGGGTTTGCGGCCAATGTGCTGGGCGGTGCAGGCGGCCCGCTTTCCGTGCTGTTTATTACGATCATTGCGGCGGAGCTGGGGAAGCTGGTTTCAAAGGAGACCCAAATAGACATTCTGGTAACGCCTCTGGTGACGATTTTCAGCGGGGTAATTCTGTCGGCATGGTGGGCTCCGGCGATTGGCCGGGCAGCGTCTTCGGTTGGCCGGGTCATCATGTGGGCTACGGACCTCCAGCCGTTCCTGATGGGGATTGTTGTTTCGGTGATTATTGGTATTGCGCTGACGCTTCCTATTTCGTCTGCGGCGATCTGTGCGGCGCTGGGGCTGACTGGCCTGGCGGGCGGAGCAGCGGTTGCGGGGTGCTGTGCGAACATGGTTGGATTTGCGGTATTATCTTTCCGGGAGAACCGCTGGGGCGGCCTGGTATCGCAGGGGCTGGGAACGTCCATGCTGCAAATGGGCAACATTGTGCGCAATCCGCGCATTTGGCTGCCGGCCATTCTTACGTCGGCGATTACAGGCCCGATTGCGACCTGTGTATTTCGGATGGAGATGAACGGGGCGCCGGTATCTTCTGGCATGGGCACCTGCGGGCTGGTCGGACAGATTGGCGTTTGGTCCGGCTGGGTCTCACCCAGTGCCAAGGCAATCGAAAACGGTGCCGCAGCGATTGTCCCGGGCGCAATGGACTGGCTGGGCCTGCTGCTGATATGCTTCATTCTGCCGGGGGTACTCTGCTGGGGCTTTGGCCTGCTGCTGCGCCGGGCGGGCTGGATTCAGGACGGCGACTTAACGTTGAATTGACGCAGGAAATCGCGGTTCGGCTCGCCTGCGCGGCTGGCGGTCCTACGCGGACAGCGGTCCTACGCGGACAGCGGTCCTACGCGGACGGCGGTCCTGCGCGGACGGCGGTCCTGCGCGGACAGCGCCAAAGGGGTTCGCCCCTTTGGAATCCCACTTTTCGCCTGCGGGCGGGACGGGGGCTTTGGTGCGGTGCAGCCCGTTTATGCAGTGCAAACCAGCCTGCCAAAAGGAGGGCAGGCTGGTTTATTTAATGCCCATAAGGAAGATTAAGGGAAAGTTGAGAGATAGTGGTTCTGTTTACAAAACAGTTACTTTTTTTTCGGATTCTGTTCAATGGTTCGACAAACTTTTGACACAGCAAAGTAGTAATATAAATGCAGGGCACAGGAATAAGGTGCACAAAACCCTTTTTCATACTTACTCCCTTTCAAAATCTGTCGGTTCGGCGTTCGGCAGGAATACCCCTTACGTCATATGGGCCGACAGTCAAACAACAACAGAACGTGAAGGTTTTCCCCCTTTTCCTCCGTTCTTTCCTCTATATAGGGCCGCTGCCTGCGGCCCTGTTCGTTGTTTATGGGGGATGTTAAAAAGTATCTGCTTTATTTTATAGCTTTTAAATACAAAAGAGACAGAAAAGGCCGGGCTTATCGGAGTGATTCCGAAGGCCCGGTTTTCAGGTTTTTAATCTTTTTTGGGTTGTTTCTTATCTTTGCTTTCTTTGGGTTCCTCGGTTTGCGGGATAGGCTTCCGTTCCAATGTCAGCGGATCAATAGAGGCCAGTTCAAAATAATCGAGAGTATTCTCTGATAGGTGTTTCGTCCGAAGTGAGCGGTTAATCAGCCCGGAGACCAGCGCATAGAATACTGCAAACAGGGGCACGCCAACCAGCATCCCGACAAAGCCAAATACGCCGCCAAATACCAGGATAGCAAACATGACCCAAAAAGCGGATAATCCAGTGGAATCCCCCAAGATTTTAGGGCCGAGGATATTACCGTCGAACTGTTGCAGGATCAATATCAACAGGATGAAATAGAAACAGCGGATTGGCTGCTGGAAATCCGCCATCAAAACAAGCAGGGCCGAAGGGACAGCACCGATGAAGGGGCCAAAAAAGGGGATAATATTGGTCACACCGATGATAACAGAAATCAGCATCGGATAAGGGAACTTGAACAAGGTAAGTGCAACAAAGCAGATAACGCCGATAATAAGCGAATCGAGCAGCTTGCCGGAAATGAACCCGCCAAATACCCGGTGCGTAAAACGCAGATTGTCAATCACGAGATTCGCCTTTTTTACGGGTAATGCGGCATAAGCAATCTTTTTAGCCTGTGCGCAGAAGAGATCTTTGCTGCACAGCACGTAAATTACGATAATTATGCCGATCAGAAAGTTTTTCAGGGCCGAGACAGTTGACATAAATCCACTTGCCATAGAAACCAGCTGCGGCAGCATAAAGCCGCTTACAAAGTCAGTCAGCAGCCGGACAGCTTCGTCATAGACCTGTCGGAAATTACTCTCTAAAATGGGATTGGATTGCAATAGCTCGTTGATCATTTGCTGGAGCTCTGTGCTGTATACCGTCATCGACTGCATCAGCTCAACCAGGCTGTATACGCTGACAACCAGCTGCGGGACGACCAGCGAAAGCAGTCCGCCAACGACAAGAATTCCTTCGGCCACCGTCAGGATGCTGGCTGCCAGACGGGTTTTCCTTTTTGCTTTTCCTTTGTTTTTAGCACGGGCGAGGACGCGTGGCTCCATCCAGCGGACGTTAAAATTAAAGATGGGCAGCAGCAGATACGCAATCACAAAGCCCCAGATAAAGGGCATTAAAATGCCGGTCAGCATTTGCACGCCCTTCATCAGGGAACGGAAGTTGTACAGTGTAAATCCCAGCAACAAACTGGCTGAGATGACGCAAAGGGCGGTCAGGCCCCATTGAAAATAATGGTTTTTTTGTCTCATAAGGTCTCCGTCCAGGAAAATGCTCCGGTGTGTTATATTTATATGCGGAAAGGCTTGCCGCAGCCGCTCCCTTCGGCCCGCCGCCCTTTTGGCGGGCCGAAGCAGCACAGATGAACGGGTATATCCGCCCCGCCCGCAGGCGATGGAAGGGAGTCCAGAGGGACGAGTCCCTCTGGCGCCGTCTGCGCAAGACCGCCCGCCGCGCAGGCGGATAAAGCGGCAATCTCCAGCGCTCACGCGTATAATTAGTCACGGTTGTCAAAGAAAATACGGTATGCGATATAGGTGAACCCGCAGAAGAAAGCGGCTAAAAAGACCGGGCGGAATTTTTCGGTGAGCTTGGTGAATTTGGAGGCAAGCCATGCGCCGAGCCACAGGCCGAAAGAAACCATCACAATCTTGAAAATCGCAAGGTCAAAGGGAGAGAAAGTGCTTACGCGCTGGGTCGTGAATGCACAGAGATCAGCTGCATCCTCGCGGACATCGCGGGCAAGCGTCCGGGCGGATTCCGCAAGCGCCTCTGCCCGGGGGCTGTGAAGCGCGTCTGCCGCGCGCAGATGTGCTTCATGGGCGTAGTCTTCGGCAAAGGATTTTGCGTGCTGTGCATATTCTCCGGCAGTGGTCTTAGCCTGCCGGGCATATTCTCCGGCGAGTGAGCGTGCAATTTCAGCCTTGGCTTTCAGCGCCTCGCGGTCAATGCTTTGCAGGGCGGTCAGATAGTTTTTCATAGGGTTCGTCTCCTTTACTGGATATTTCAGGTTGAACTGCCGGGGCCGTTCCGGCAGAGGGCTGCTTTTTGCTGTGGCGGCGGGGATACCGGTGTTTGGGAGGCTGTGATTCCTTTTCGATTTCCAGCGCGGTTGCACAGGGCTTGCCGCCCAGAACGCCTAGACGCAATCCGAGGTGGCTGGCAAGTGCGTCTGCATCATCGCAGCCGGTTTCACGGAGCGACGCAAGCAGGAGCAGCCCGGCGGCATAAGCGTCGCTGTCAGCGGCGTGATGTTCCAGCGTAATGCCGAGCGCTTCGGCGAGGGTATTCAGACGGTGGTTTTCCATATCAGGCCATACTGCTTGTGAAATTTTCACAGTGCATAGATACCGGCAGTTTGGATAGGGCAGATGGAAGTGATCGAGGATGGCGCAGAGTACGGAGGTATCGAATGAAGCGTTATGGCAAACGATGACGCTGCCTTCAATATCGTCGCGCAGAGAGGGCCACAGCTCATCGAATAAGGGGGCGTGATCCACATCATTGCGGCGGATACCGTGTACGCGGACATTGCCCCAATGAAAAGCGCCGGCGGAAAACGGCGGACGGATCAGGCTGCCAAAACGGCGGACCAGTTGAAAATCTTGAAATACGGAGAGGCCGACCGAACAGGCACTGAGCAGGTTGCCGTTGCCGACCTCAAAATCGAGCGCGGCATATTTCATGACGCACCTCCGCGTTTGGACGCCTCATGGACGGCGCATAAAAAGTGATAGAACGGGGCGATTGCCTTCATATCGCGAACCATTTCGTCAATAAACGTACCGGCGAACAGCGGCTGGAAATCATAGCAGCTATAGGATAAGCCGATATTTTTCTTGTTGAGCCAGGGTTGATATTCTGCTTTGGCGTCGGGGGCCTTGGGGCGTTTGAATTCCTCCCCATACAGGGAAAACTTTTTGGAACGCTGTACGGCGGAAAACGCTTCTAAAAACCGTTTATCTTCCCGCAGGATAAACTCACGCAGTACGGCTAGTTCGTGAGGTGTCACTTTGTAATAGCCGGAGCCATAACCCCAGCTGTCCGGCATAATCTCAAAGTAATAGCAGGGCCGGGAATCGTATTCGTCCTTTGGCCTGCCAAAAGTGCACCACGTATGGTCGCGGTAAAGAGTTTTATCGCGTGTATAGCGGGTATCCCTGCGCACGCGGGAGATCATTTTGGACGGCACGAGTATGAATAGAGGGTCAATCTCCTGCATTGCGCCGCTGATTTCTTGAATCAGCTCGGCCATGGGCTGCTGTATAAGACGCTTAAAGTCAGCTTTATGCGCATCGTAAAACGGCTTGCTGTTTTTTAGCCGGTTTTCAATCAACAGATCCAGCCCTTCCGGCCGGAAACCAGAGAACGCCAATGTTCTCATCCTCTCTTTTTCTGATAAATATATTGTAGCCGTTTTCCTGCAAAATAGCAAGGGGAAAAGAGAAGTTTTTCCCTTTGAACCTGTTTCGGGGATGCAGTGATGTACACGGCAGGAACGGTATGGAATGACATAATGAAAAAACCGCCGTATAAGCGGCGGTTGACTGATTAAAACATGGATAAAATCAAGCCAGAGCTGCGGCCGGAGCGGCTTCACCGGCATATGCAATCTGAACAACAGACAGCAGCAGGATTGCAACAGCCTGTGTGATATACTGCAAATCGTTTTCAATGCAGTGATGTACGGTGTAGTATTTATACCGATGGTGCAGCTGTTCGATCCGCTGTTCCAGCGCCTCAAACGAACGTGCCGGTACAACTGGCCCTGCCCAGTTTTCAAACTGCTGATGGGTCAGCCCGTGGCGCAGCCTGAGGAAAATCCGTTTTTCGTAAATATAATGCATCAGCAGGTTGCGGTCATAAATATCATCGTTATGCGGGTAACAGAAAAAATCGGTAATATAATGGCAGATTTCACCCAAATCGACCGACAGCTCATAGCTGTTAGCCGTGCAGATCGTGTACTTATCCAGGAATGACTGAAGTTTCTCCATAACCTCATCATACATGATGGAGGGATAGTGGCGTTTGGTAATGTAGGTGCCGGTCAGATCGGGCTTCAGGTTACCGTAAAAAAAACCGGCTTCATCGAAAGTAACGCCGCAGTTTTCCTGGACATATGCGAGTAAGAGCTTTGCAACGCGGGTATGCGAAAGGGAATCCATTCAATTTCCTCCAGTACATGCGGAGGCGCACCCTGTCACAGGCGTGCCCAAAGCAGTTTATTTATGGCCTTGCATTGTGGCCGTTGCTTTCCAACTGTATTATTTTCCGCTGACGTTTTTTGAATCAGCGTCTGTGGCTATTATAGCACAGCTGTGGTGGATTGTCACGCCTTTTTTCAAATTTATTCGTGTGAATTTTCGGAAGCATTACCGGGCGCGAAAGGCTTCGCTGCGGAAATGCACTTTCCCATCCAGGGCGGCACGCAGACGGGCGCACATGGCCTCCCGGTCGCGATTCAGTGTGCCTGCAAGGTTTACATAGTTCGATGCATGGTTTGCGCGGAAAACGCTGCCTTCCGAATCAATATTTTCCAGCAAAATTAAGGTTTCCGCCGCAATCTCTACCGGATTCATCAGATAAAAGCGCCCTTCCTGCCAGTCCTGCATCAACGGTGTGGGCAGTTCAAAGAGCAGGGTCAGCAATCCAATATATTCGGGACGCATTTCAGACAGGGCGCGGGCGGTTTGGACGGCATGTTCTTCCGAAAGCTCGGTGGAGCCAAGCCCGGCAATCGCCGTTACGGACAATTTCATTCCGGCGTTGCGGACCATTTGGCCTGCCCGGATGATTTCGGCAGCAGTTTCCCCTTTGTTGACGCGGCGAAGCACCTCATCGGAACCGGATTCCAATCCCAAATAAACCATTTCAAGCCCGAGTTCGTGCAGCATTCGCAGTTCTTCGGGCGTTTTCACCAGGATCGATTTGGGCGAACCGTAACTGGTAACCCGTTCACACTCTGGGAAAAGTGTGCGGATATATTGCAGCAATTCCGCCAGATGATCGGCACGGCACATGAGTGCATCGCCGTCTGCCAGGAAAATACGCTCCACCCGGCGGTACTGTGCGCGGGCAAGGTCGAAGTCAGATTTCACTTCTTCAAGCCTGCGTATCCGGAACCGTTTTTCCTTATACATATCGCAGAACGTACATTGATTATGACTGCATCCAATCGTTGCCTGAACAATCAGGCTGTATGCCTCAGAGGGCGGACGAAAGACCCGGCCTTCATATTCCATAACATTAAAACTCCTTTTTCGTGGGCAAAAAGAAAGACAGAGCTATACTCCGCCTTTCATTTTCCGGATGTAGCGAATTATTCGCCGGTTTTCTCTTCAGCAGTCTCTGCTGCTTCGGACGCTTCCGTCGTTGCTTCTTCCGCAGCGCTTGCTTCTGCTGGAGTTTCCTCCGCTGTTGACTCGGATGTTTCTTCCGTGTGCTCATCCTGAATGGAAGCGCATTCTTCCGCACAGGTGCAGCCCTCGCATTCGTCTGACTGTTCCATCATCTGATCGAGTTCATCCATTGCCTTCAGTTCAGCCTCATGATAAATTTCCTCGTTCTGCTTGCGTTTCAGCATGGTCAGCGCAACAGCGCCCATACCTGCCAGGACACCGCCCAATATCGCAAGCTTGCTGGATAATTTCATTTTTAATACACGTCCTTCCGCGTTTGTTCGCAGCCGGGCGGCTGCTTTTCTTACTTATTTTTCATTTTAACACAAAAGTGCAATACTTGTCAATTAAAAATTTGAACATGATACAAAAAGGGATAAAATGTAAATTCACAAGCCGTATATACAGGCAAACTTATAGATTGAGACACTATAATCAGGGTAATTTGTTTTTTGTAACGATGTAAAGTCTTTTTCATCTGCATATTAAGAAACTGTATTCACAAGCGTTTAACATTAAGATGTGGATACGAATGTGTGCACCTGAAAAAGCTGTGGCGTATTTTCCTGCACCACAGCTTTTCCACACTCTGCATTTGAATTTTACATTCACCATTTCACGGTGGGATTAACAAATCGCCCATTTTTCGCAGACTTTCCGTAGGTAATCGCACCCTCCGGGCAGCGGTGCAGGCAGCCGAGACACAGAGTGCATTGCGGCTTTTCCCAATGCGGCGCACCGTCCTGTAGGATAATTGCCCGGCAGGGGCAGATGTTTTCACACAGGCCGCACCCCACACAGCGGGATACATCCACTGAAAACTTTGCCGTTTTGCGGCCTTTTCGGTACAATTCATACGGAGCAAATGCCAGAGACACCGTCAATCCGCTATGATGTGGGTTGAGATCCCCTTCCGCGCGGCTGCGGATCTGTGCAATCACGGTATTCGTTTCCGCCTCTGCGGAGGCCATGCGCTTTGCAATCTGTTCCGGCGTGCCAACCTTAAATGCGGGTACATAATTATCAACACATTTGATTCCATATTGTGCGGACAAAGTATGCCCTTTCCTGCGCAGCATTTCTGCCAGCATGTCACCGGCCATACCTGTCATTGCGCCGCAGGTGAGCACTGCATATGTATATACTCCATGTGCCCCACGAATCGTAAGCCGGGTCAGGAAATCCAGCACGGCGGTCGGAAGGCCCCAAAAATAAGTTGGACATACAAAGCCAATCGTCTCTCCAGGCTTCACAGAATAATCAAAATGTTCCTCCCGAAGGGCCTCACCGATGGAAACCACATCCTCATTTAGTGCTTCACCGATATGCTCGGCAACGGAGCGGCTGCTGCCGCTCCCGGTAAAATAGAAAACCATAGTTCCTCCTGTCCATCAGAGTGCATGAACCAGTGCCTTAAACCGGTCACCGCGCTCCATAAAATTACGAAAACAATCAAAGGAAGCACTTGCCGGGCTAAGGATTACAATATCCCCCGTACCAGCTGAATGCGCTGCCTGCTGAACCGCATCAGCAAGATCAGCGGCTTCCAGAATATCTGGTTTCTGGCATTCTGTCTGTTCGACTGCTGCACGAATTTTTGACGCAGTCGCACCGGTTAAAATCAATGTTTTCACATGGCCACAGATGGGCTCTGCCAACACAGTATAATCAAGATGCTTGTCGTAACCGCCTGCAATTAAAATGAGTTTTTGGTCAAAAGATTGTAAACCGGCAATCGTGCGGGTCGGACTGGATGCAATGGAATCATTATAATAGCAGACACCATCTTTTTCGCGGACGAACTCAATACGATGCTCTACGCCGCCAAACTCCCGTGCAACCGAACAAATATCGGCATCCGCAGCAAGGCCCTGCACCAACGCTGCCGCCATCATTATATTGTACACATTATGCGCACCGGGAATACGGATTTCCTGCTGTGGCAGCAGTTCACGGACATTGCCTGCGTCAGAGATGCAGATCATGCCATCTGTCCGCAGGAAAACGCCATTTAGCGGAGTGGAAGTTTTACTGGTCCAGCACACCTCGGCGCCCTCTGGCAGTTCCAGGGAATGCGTGACCGGATCATCCCAATTCAGGATCAGGCGTCCGCCGGGCAGCTGAAAGCGAAAAATTGCAGTTTTTGCTTCTACATATTCTTCAAAAGTGCCATGATAGTCCAAGTGGTTTGGTGTAAGATTTGTAATTGCCGCACAGGAAGGGCTGCGGCGCATATCCATCAGCTGAAAGGAGGAAAGTTCGACAACAGCCAGATCATTTGGAGTGATTTTCTCGACATCAGGCAGCAGCGGTCTGCCGATATTGCCGCCAAGATGAACGGTATGACCGGCGCGCTTCAAAATTTCGCAGGTAAGGGTCGTGGTCGTAGTCTTGCCGTCAGAACCGGTAATTCCGATCACTGGACAGGGACAAAGCTCAAAGAAAAGCTCCATTTCGCTGGTAACCAGTCTTCCGGCCTTTCGGGCTTCACGCAGTGCAGGATGTTCGGGGTGGACTCCCGGCGTGCGGAAAATTACATCTTCTGGAAGGTGGTCAAGGTAATGCTCACCGAGCACGAGTGCTGCGCCCAGTTTTGTCAGTGCTTCATACTGTGCACCCAGCTCAGCCTCTGTTTTTTTGTCATGGACAACAACGGACAATCCTGCTTCCCGCAGGCGTTCAATCAGGGGCATATTGCTGACCCCTGCACCGATTACAGCGATTTGCCTGCCGTGCAGCCCGTCCAAATATTTTTCAAATGCTGTCATAGGAACAGCCTCCTATTTCTGGTATCCTCCCTATCATACACTGTATAGTGCGTAAATTCAAGGGAAATCCGCACCCCCTGAAAATAATATGTTCTTCGTGATGTCCTCCGCGGACAGCGGCAGGGCTCTGCCCTGCACCCGCCCCTCCGCGGGGAGCGCCAGAGGACGCTGCCCTCTGGACTCCCGCTGGGGTTTCCACCCCAGGCCCCAAGATGCTGACGCATCTCCATCCCGCCTGCGGGCGGGACGAAGGATTTTGGTGTGTTAATCATCGGTTATACGATGCTGACCGGCCTGCCACAAGGACAGCAGGCCGGTCGGCTTACTTCGGGCTATTTTATTGGTTCGATTTAATATGTTGTTTTCTCGGATCTGTACAGGACGAACAGGAGCGATGCCCACGAATAGCAGCTGCTGTAATTACCACCACCGCAGCAAGCAGAATCAGGCTCATATGGTCTACAAAAATACGAAAAATCACATGGTTATGAAAACGGCTCTTTAATCTTGGCCCTGTCCTCGGATAAACCAAAAAGCAGATGCAGGATTCCAGTACGATCCACAAAAGCCAGCCTCCTGCCAGCAGCCAGCGTGTCCGCCCTTTTGGCGGCAAAACCGTTTGCCGGAAGGAATAGAACGTCAGCAACAACAAAATAATCTGTACTGCAATTTCTACCAGATAGAATTCGTAATCTAAATAACGTAATTGATAACTCATAACACCGTCTTTTACAGACTTGAGCAGATACAGAAACGGCAAACGGCTCCCTGTTGAAAATTCTTGCCGTAAAACAGCATCGGCTAGCAGCACAGCTGTCCATGTCCCCCAAAGCCCTGTACGGCGCGGCCAGAATAGACACATTGTCCCGCCCCAAAGCAGTGGGAGTGAAAATAGCAGATCAACATCTTGATCTAACCAACGAAACATCACATATACACTCCAAAGAACCAGTCCCATCCCAACCATCTGTCCTGCGGAAAGAAACATCGTTGCAGGTGCAGCAGATCGCCCATCCCGCAGCAGCCACTCCAGGGAAACGCCGAACTGACGGGATATCGCAGTCAGCTTTTCCAGTGTTGGGATAGCTTTTCCGGTCTCCCATTTAGAAACAGCCTGCCGGGAAACATCAAGCCTTGCCGCAAGCTCATCCTGCGATATCCTTTTCTCGGTACGCAAAAAGCTGATGCGTTCGCCAAGCGTCCGCTGTACAGTTCCTGCGGTTGGTTCTTGTACGCGGGTAAATACCAGTGCCATCGACAAACCAGCTATACAGGCCCAGAATTGGCTAAGGATGTCCCTGAAATCCGGCTGAAACCACATGATAAAGGATATTATGGCAAAACATATACAGCTCCCGACAGCCGCCTGTTGGCGCAGACGCGTTGAAATCCGCATCGGATTCCGCCTGAAATGCCAAATCGTCACTGCAAGAATTGCAAATATGCCCGCAAACTGAATCCATGGATTGATATTGAAATATTCAAATCTGAACATCCCTCTGTGTCGTTCAAACAGAGACCACCAATGGGTCCAATCCTGATAAAATATAGATGCATCCAACATCAGGTAAACCGCCCAGCAGCACCAAAGCTGTGCCCTCCCCCTGATGCGCAGGCACAGCAGCCCGCACAAAACCACTGGAATGAAAATCCATAACATGCTTGTATATATGTGTGCCTTTTGCCATAAAATTCCCACGAGGCTGATACCAATCAGTAATCCTCCCGCCAGCTGGTCTGTGGAAACCGAAGTCATCGTGAATCCGCTTACCGCGGGCGCTGATGCAGCATCTGTGGACGGTGTTCCATCCTCCACGAGCTGGTCAAGCGTTACCTGAAAAACCTCTGCAATCATTAGGAGCTTTTCCGGCTCTGGGACTGCGCTGTCATTCTCCCACTTTGATATGGCCTGCCGGGATACCCCTAACTTTTCTGCTAATACTCCTTGTGACAACCCAAAACTGGTACGGAGTTCATGGATTCGATTACCAAGACGCATGATAAGCCATCTCCTTTCCGTGTGTATTTATTATACGCCTTCCCCTTTCTTTTTGTCTGTAAATTTGCCCTGAAAATGCCGCAACCAGTGGTTGCACCTTGTCAGCAGCACAAAATCCGGAACATATCACGGTCTCCCGCAAATGAAAATACCATCTCGCTTCCAAAAGCAAAACGGTAAAGAACTGATAATATTTATTTTTTGAGCAGATAGGGATAGCCGCCCTGTACAAGAGACACATTCCCTTATACGGAGCGGCACAATACAAAACACTTGTAATAACGGCTGAATAGCAGACGATCTATGCCCCCTGCAATAATTCAGGAAACCAATCCCGTGATGACGTGACTATTCAAAATAGTTATATTTACAAACAGGATGCCGGTACACCATATTCATAACCGCGCTAATGATATGATCCGTTTCACTATTTTCATCCTAACTCACGCCTTTTGCAATTTGTCTTCGTAAAGCACCCATGGCTGAATCAACTTAAAAGCAGGCTTTCAAATGTTATCGCAGTTTCCATCAATTTATACTTTTCTGCTCTTTCTGCTGATAATGCTCGTAAAGTTTTTCGATAAAAGTCTCACGCTCCTCATCAGCAAAGCCGGTAAAAAACACCTGCTCAATATCAGCATGATTGAAAAAAAACTGTCCGCCCTGGCCGATGTTGCCCTCTGGATAGATAACGCCGAGATAATCGTATTCGGTGCCGGTGCGCATATCCTGTTGCTTGATACCAAAAGTCATTAACCTTTTTTGGCCCTCGCGTAAAATCACTACGGAACCAATTGGCAGCAGTTCTTTCACGTTATTCATAATTATAATTCCTCCCAATCAGTGTGATAAATAAACTTTATGTATACTAATGTGCAAATTGTCCGATAACACCTTTCCAGGCGCAGCCGACCCTGTCCTTGGCAGCATACACAGCATTGCCGATCTTTTCGCCGACCCATTTACTTGCCTTGTCCAGTTTATCACCGGCCCACTCCACGACTGCATCGGTTTGATTACGGAGGCCGTCAAACCACCCGGCTGCAGCTTCCAGTCCGTCATTGATTGCATCAGAAGCCGCCTCAACCCAGTCTCCGCCACAAATACTGTCGAGTGCCCAGTTGACTGCTATGCCGGCAACAGCAGCGACCGCGCCGACAGCCAATGCGGCAGTACCCACAGGCAGCAGCGCGCCTGCTACCGCAATAAGTCCGCACTCGAGCCCGAGCACTAGTCCGGTCTCTGTAAGCGTCTCGCGCAGCATACGGTCTGTGATGCCTCCATGCTCGTTATAGTTTTCAACTGCATTTTCACCGAGCTCAATGATCGCACCGACCCAGGCTGCTCCGGCGGATACTTTCTGACCGACGCTGCCGCCCTTCGGAAAACCGTACTTTCCAACCTCATTTTTGAGATTCTTGAAAACATTCCGGCTGACGCCAGGATCGCTGTAGCCTTTGAGGACATTGCGCCAGCTGATATTGGTACTGCCTGCATGGTCGACCATATCTCCGAACTCACCAACGAGCTTCGTAACATCCTTGAATGACTCCGCCCAATCCTGCATAGCGAAATTGCCGCCTGCACTGATTGCCATGCCGAAAATGCCTAATCCGCTAAGCAGCTGTTTGACATAATCCCACCACACGGGGCTGTTGTCGCCCTTACCATCGGAATTGGGAACACCGCCAGGGCCAATATTAGGAAAGTCCCCAAATTGGGGCATCCCTCCAGGCAGTTCATAGGGAATGTCCCCTTCCGCCTCTGCACAGCCGGTCAGCGCTTCGCGTTCCATGCGCTCATAGACATGGGCAATTTCGCGCAGGGTTTCCTGCATATTGGCAGTGCAGCCGCCAAGAAGGGCGGCGGACTCACCGCTGCGGCGCAATCCGCACCGTACTCCCGCAAAGGCGTTGTTTTGCAGCACCCATGCGCTGGAAACGCTGCTCAGGCGGCGTGATACCGACACAAGCCGTGCCGCAGCCTGTTCCAGCCCCTCACCGGAGCGGTAGAGGCTGTCCGTTTTTACCTTAAAAGCTGTCAAAGCATTTCACCTCTATCATCTTTTGAACTATTTTAATATTTACGCCGTTCCTCCCCCTTCTGGCGTGCGGGACACGGAGCAATCCTCGTAAGTGCTGAAATTGCCGTTTTCTCCGCCTGCGCGGCGGGCGGTCTTGCGCAGACAGCGCCAGAGGGACTTGTCCCTCTGGACTCCCTTTCATCGCCTGCGGGCGGGACGAAGGAACGGCTATCTCTTTCTGCACGCGAGTATAACACAATTCCCGCCGTATCGTCCCTCTGCAATAGGAAGAGGAATTCCCGCAGGCAAGGACAATCGGCGTGAACAAGATTATAGAAACCGGATAAAAATGATCGAGAGATTATCTCCCGCACCGCGCCGGTAGACCGCCTGGCGGAGCATACGAGCCGCAGTCTCCGGCCCGCGCAAACGGCAGTGGATTGCCGCCTGAAAGAGTACCCAGTGAGGGCACGGCTTATATACGCCGTCACTGCATAGCAGAAGTACATCATTATGGTGGAGCTGTTCGGTTAGAATCGTACCATACCAGGATTTCCGCAGCCCGACCGCCTGCACCAACTTGCCATAGTCCGGATGCCGTATGCGTTCGCGCTTGCTGTAAAGCCGCCGTACAGACTCTTGATTTTCCCATACGTCGTCGTGTGTCAGCGGCGTAAGCCGCAACCCTCGAAGCAGATAGGCCCGGCTATCTCCCACCGAATAAATCCCCAATGACTCCCCCTGTACTGCTGCCAGCACACAGGTGCTGCCCGTTGGCGTTTCTCGCCCAAACGTGGTGAGAATATGGTCGTTGACTGCCCGCAGTTCGGCCTCTGCTGCATACATAAACGCCGCGATACCGTCCCAGCATTGCCCCGGCTGCATCAGCCAATGCATGAGATGTTCTGTCACTGCACGGCTTGCCTGTCCGCCGTTTTTGCAGCCGCCCATGCCGTCTGCTACTGCAAACACACTGCACGCATCATCCTGCCAAACCAGCACTGCATCCTCGTTATAAGTACGTTTCAGCCCAATCTCGCTGAGGCTGCTTACCTCGAGCCGCACGGCTAACGATTAAGCTCAACCCGCAGCTCAACCCGTCCCAGCTTGAGTACATCACCGTTTGATATGCGGGTTTTCTGCATGATTTTGTTTCCGTTAATCATGGTGCCGTTGCTTTGGCTGAGATTGACCACATAAAATTGGTCGCCCTCTCGAAGTATTTCACAGTGACGGCGTGAGACTGACTTGTCATAGTTGACACAGATATCACACTCGCGGGAAAGTCCGATCATCAGGGATTGCATAATTGGCTTCTGGAAACAGCGGGCCGCGTCGCGGGTATCAGTCAGCGTCACACGGCGCAAAGCGTCGCCATCCCATACGTGTACCGTGCCCCCATCTCGGTCATCATCATCCAAGCAGACCGTCCCCTCCGTTTCCATACGCTGATCAATCCGGCGGTTGACCTCGTCCTCCGCGCTGATTGTGCGGAAGGCCCGGCGTTTGCGCCAGAGCAGCAGTACGGCAACAAGCACCGCTATAAGCAGTACCCCAGCAATGGCAGCTATCACCAGCGGTGCGATCTGCGGTTCCGGTTCGGGCGGGGGCGGTTCCGGCATGGGTTCCGGTTCCGGCTCTGGCTCGGGCACGGGTTCCGGCTCTGGTTCAGGTTCCGGCACCCGCTCGGACAGCGGCATCCGCAGCTGGTCAAACGACACCTGCCGTGCGGACTCGCCCGAGCGCAGTGTGATGGTCAGCGTCTGTAGGCTGCCGTCGCGGAGCTCTTCCGGCAGTCGAACCTTACAAGCCACATTGGACTGGTCAACATTCATCATCGCCGACAGTGACGTTCCGCTGCCAAGGTCTGAAAGCAGCGCTGCGCTGCCGCCTGCCGCCCGTGCAATCGAAAACATGTTTTCGATTTCTTCATTGTTTCCTTTCTTGCCGTTAGGAATGCCAATCGTATAAATCGGCACCGGCTGTTGTTTGAGCAATCCCAAAAGTTCATCCTTGGTATAGCCGATGCTCTTATTATCAACCCCGTCTGAAGCTAAAAGGATACGCACAAAACTACCGTTATGCTTCGCAAAAGGCTGCTGAATCAGATAATCATAAAGCGCATCCGTAATGTAAGTGACCTGATCGTGGTGCGGCAGATTGTCCAGTGTCCGTTTCAGCAGCAGGTAATCGTCGGTGAAGTCCTGTAAAATGGAAACTTGCTCGCTGATGGTGCCAATAGCATAGGTTTCCCCTTCTTTGCGGGCCGCGATCAGCTCTGCAAGCTGCTGGCGGATGGACGAGCGCCCGGCGGAAGGGATTGAAAGCGAATTATCAATTAAAATCAGCGTTTTGATCGGTATATCCGTGTCGGCGAGCGGCTTTGCCAAAACGACCTCTACCGCTTCCCTTCCGAGCGTAGCGGCAGCGGAATCAGCCTGTCCGACCCCTTTAATATAAACGGTGGCAGTATCACTGCCGACCTCCGCCTCAACGATTTTGGGATCAGCTGCAAGCACTGTGCAGAACAGCAGATTCAGGACGAACAGCGCGGACAACAGCCGCAAAAAAAACTTACTCAATGGTTCATCTCCTTTGCTGTAACGCCAGGGGACCGCCCCCGGCACCCCATCCAGCGCCAGCGGGCGAAGCCCAGAACCCGGGGATGCTTCACATCGCGCCTTGCCCGCAGGCGGGACGGGGATTTTGGTACATTTATTTCATAGCGATACGCAGGTGCGGAACCCCTTGCCTCCGACAACCCTTCGTCCCGCCCGCAGGCGATGGAAGGGAGTCCAGAGGGACAAGTCCCTCTGGCGCCGTCTGCGCAAGACCGCCCGCCGCGCAGGCGGACGAAACGGCTACCTCTCATTCGCGGGTATAATGGGGAAAAGGGGAAAGGGCTTTGCCCATTCCCCTCCTTCCGTGTGATGATCCCAACACCCAACTGCTTTGAAATCAGAACTTGACAACGTCAGTCTGGAGCGGGCTGATCTGGCTCTTGATGTCGGACTCTGCCTGCTGGTAGTTCGCGAGGATCTTGGAAACATCATTCATGTACTCGGTGATGATCCGGAAGATGTCGTTCATGTCACCCTGAAGCTGAGCAAACTTATTCCGATAGCTCGTGCCTGCTTCACCGAGCCATTCGCCATTCGTGTTGCTGACCAGATTCAGCATACTGTTGGTCGTGTTGCGTACCGCCGTAGCTGAATTGCCAAACTGGGTAGCCGCAGAGTTCATTTCATCAAAAGTTACTAAAATCATAGCTGCCATGGTTTATTCTCCTTTTTTAATCAATAGTGTGTGATGGTGAATAGAAGATTAGCGTTTGGACGCGATTTCAACGTTTTTCCGTTCCTTATCATCGTAGGTCTGTGCGGCTCTCTCAAGCACGGTGCCGTAATCCCGAATCAGATTGCGAAAAGTCGCAAACTGCTGGATATCCTTGTTGAACACATTGTCAAACGCAGTGTTGGCGTCGCCCTGCCACATACTGGTCAAACGTTTCTGCACCTGCTGCAGGGTCTGGATCTGGCTTTCAAGCTGCTTGTTCTGGTTATCCAACTGGCTCTTTGCGCTGCGAAGTTTCGCGGATGTGACTTTCAACTGGCTCATAAAATTTTCCTCCATCATATATAGATTGTTTGTTGAAAACTGTTCTTCACAGTTTCCCGCTCTATCATTAACAGCATCCAGGTGCTGCTAATTCCGTCTTTTTTGCGTTACCCGCGTTCAAGCACAAGCTGTAGATTTGCCTGCTCTATCGCTCGGACACGCCGTGCAATTTGCCGTACCTCTTCGGCCGAACTGCGGAGCGCACGGCTCTGGTCTGCGACAAGGCCTCGCAGCTGTGCGCCTTTGCGCTGGCAGGCGGTGGCGCTCTGCCCCTCCCAGCCGTGACGCAGGGGCCCCATGGCCTCGTCAACCTCAGCCTTAGCCCGATCGAGCTCCCGGGCAATTTCGTCCAGCTCCCGCGCCCGATTCATGGCTTCCTGATACTCAAACCGTATCTGCGCTTGCCGAAGCGCCACGTTTATCATGCTTCCCCCTCCTCAGAAATGGATCACATCGGTGCGAAGCTGCCGCACCTCACTCTGTATCAGCGCCTCTGCTGCCTCATAGTTTCCGGAGATTTGCAGCAGGTTTCGCGGATGCTCCTCCAACCGGCGGAGCATGGTCTCTATCTCGTCTTTCCGGTTGATATAGGCTTGCCGGTGAGCGGCCCCCGCTTCGCCGATCCAATAATTCCTAGTGCGTGCAATCACGTTTTCTGTTTCCGAAAATAACTGCCTCACGCGACGCAAACGGCGGCTGACCTCATCGGCCTGCGTTTTCAGCCGTTCGGGTGTGACCCGTATCGTCACACTGCCCAGACTTTGTATGCCCATCTCTCTGATGCTCCTTTCTACAGCCGTATACTGTCCACCAGCTGCATTACCTGGGCCTCGCCGCTGCCGTAACTGCGGCTTGCATGCTCCATACTCCGCACCAGTGCCTGAACCGTTTCACAAATCTGCTGCATATTCCGGTGGTCAGCTTGGAACTGCTGATTGAATGCTTCATTCGCCGGGCCGTCCCACATGGTGTCGAGCATTCGCACGGATTCATACATTCCCTCCAGCTCGATCTGCAAGCGATTGAGTGTTCCGTTCAGTGTGCCCGTATCCCGGTCAAGTGCACTCGTATCAATGTCGATTTCTACAACTTCTGCCATTGCTGTCCTCCTTTACCCTTCTGCGGCGTAAGCACCAAACGTCAGGCCTGCGGGCACCTCAACCGTCAGCATCTCCACCGGAGCCGCCCCGACCAGGATATCCACACCACGCAGCTGAATCAGCACCATGGCGATGTCGAGTCCCGAAATTGCTTCCTCTGCCGATACGCCTTTGGGTACGATGATGATATCCGGGCCGTTCACTCCAAACGGCGGCATGACCGGCGTACCGCCCGGCGAAGTCCGGCCGTGGGCAATTCCGCCCAGGTGATTCACCGGAAATTCTAGCCCATCAGCAGCTTCCCGTTCCATACGGCTATAAACCTCATGGATGCGCCGGAGCGTTTGCGCCATACGCAGCGTTTCTTGCAGCCGGTCCTCAAGCTGCCTGGCCCTGCGCCGCAGCCGCCGCAGCTGATTCTCCATGTAGGACAGACGGTTCAGCCGGTTCAGCGTACCGGTCAGCTCCGTGAGCGCCCGTTGCTGCCGCGCTGATTGCTCTAATCTGTCCGCCGCCATCAGCAGCCGCGGTAAATATACATGAAACTGCATCCTTCGTCACCACCTGTCCGGAAATCTCTCTATCGTGGTTTCGGAAGGGATTCGTACAGGCCTTTTGTGTTTCCCCTGTTCTCGGTTCCTTGCCTCAACCACTGTACACATTTTACCACGGCCTGCGCTTTATCGGTTTTTTTCTGACAGACGGTATTTTTTTCAGGCTGAAAGGAATTTTACGCCTTTGGAGGGAGCACAAGGCCTAAACCAAAAGCAGGCTGCTGCCATTGTGGATGCCGCAGTCCTTGAGTACGACCTCCATCGGCAGGATACGGCAATTCAAACGGTCACACAGCATTAAATCCCGCAGGTTCCCGACCAGCGAAGTCCGTTCCTTCTGATCGATCATTTCTACAATCTCTTCCAAAATCACACCCCCTTTTGCATTTTCATCGATGTTGAAATCATAGGTCTTATCCACCGATGGTACATAGATATCTACCAATATCATGACGATTCTCCTTTCCCTTCTCCCTAATCTATTACTGTATCTGGTGGCCTCGGTTAGACTTCCTAATGAACTGTTCAGTAAGATTTGCCGCAGCTGCTTCTTCGTTCTGCTGCCCTTTTGACGGGATGAAGCAGCACGCATAAACGATTGAGAATGCACCAAGCTCCGTCCCGCCGCAGCGATAAAAGGGATTCCAAAGGGACTGGTCCCTTTGGCGCTGTCCGCGCAGGACCGCTCGCCGCGCAGGCGGAACAAACGGCAACTGTTCATGCGCACGGGGATAACAGCGCAAGCACCCGCGCCGCTGCCCGGTCCTGCGTGTAGAGTTCATCCGCCGCACCGTGCTCATTGCCCCAGATAAGATGGTCATACAGCGGCAAACGGGCAATCAGCAGCCGCGCCAACGGTTTCAAATCGCTGGCACGGCGGCTTTCGGCGCAGCGCAGCAGTTCAGGCGGCACCCCCTCCGCAAGCGGCTGCGTACCGGGAAACGCATATCGCCGCAGGAAAGCCACTGCCTCCGGGCAGCGGGCAAGGTCGGCCTCGCGTTCAGCGTCAGAAACTGTCTCCAGCAGGTCAGGGGCCAGGCTGTCCTCGAGCAGTAAATGCGCATCGGCAAGCCATCTTCCAGCGTCTGCTGCTTCACAGGACGCCGCCCCCAAGCGCCCATCCCGGCCCGGCCAAAGCAGTGCCAGACGCTCCGGCCCGCCATAGAGCAGGCAGTGCGGCAGATTCGGATCGTCCTGCCCAACGAACACGACGCGCGGGCTTTCATTGACCGTGCGGAAAATCTCCGTCAGATCCGGACAAAGCAGGAGTGCGCTGCCTGTCCCGCCGGTCAGCAAGCCCCGTCCGGTCATTGCGCAGGCGGCTTCTGCCGTTTCCTCCGCGCTCGGTGTGGTATGTAATCCTGAAAAACAGGGCAGCATCCGCACCCCGACTGCTGCACAGCACAGTGCCAATTCCGGGCCGGTCAGATAATAATTCTTGTTGGCATTCATTTACCAAACTCCTTTAGATTCGCCCGGCAGCTCCGTGAAAGCGGGATTTGGAAGCCGCCGCGCAGAGTGACCAATGCATCAGAGAGCTGTATCCGCTCAATCATGCGGCTGTTGACCACATAACTCCGGTGTGTGCGTATAAAATAATCAGGTAAGGCCTCGCCAAGCCTGCCGAGCGTATCATAAAAAGCATATTCCTCATGCAGCAGGCGGGCAAAAACACGCTTCTCACGGGCCTCAAGATAGTAAATCTGTCCGTAGGGAAGAACAACGCGCCCCTGTTCCGTGCGGACGACAAGGCTTTTATCCTCATCACGGGCACGCAGGAGACAGCAACCGATGATCTCCTCCACGACCTGCCGCAGCTGGCTTTCCTCATATGGTTTCAGCAGCAGTGAGGACGCCAAGATCTGGGGCCGCAGATAAAGTGCAGGCGACATATGCCGGTCGGCAACCAGCATCAGCAGCGCCTCCGGATAGGCGGCGCGCAGACGCTGTAACCAATCCAGCGCACCATCCTCGCTGACATCACAGCAGACAAGATCGACTAACGACGCATTGCGGAGCCGCTGGTCCGCATCGCCCAGGCCTGCGGCGGACGCAATCGCCCATTCGTCGTCAGAGAGCCGCGCGGCAAGATCACGGAAGGTATTGGCCAGCCGTACCCGCTCGCGGGGTTCAGCGGCGCAGATGAGCACAGCGGTCACTGTCAGGCCCTCCTGCACAGCGGCACAACGACTCTCTCTGTAGCCGCTGCCGTACCATCCTGCGCAGGCAGCAGGCCGATTCCCGGCTTCATGATGACGGTCTGCTCGTTGAAATGCAAATACGAGAAATCAAGCAGATTTTGGCCTGCGGCATTACCGCCGAAATGGATGCCCGCTTTGTACTTTGTAAATGCGGTGAAGATTTCAAAGCCGATGACCCCAGCAGTGTCGTCATTATTGCAGCAGCCGAACCAATAGACGTTATGTCCCGAGCCGCGCTCAAGCAGCACGCTCAAAAACGGCTGCATCTCCTGCACGCCCTCCGCTGGCTGATGCACATGCTGCGTGAAGGACGGCAAATCGCCGACCAGAATAAAAACTTTTCGGAACTTCTGCATGTGTTCATACAGCTCATCATCGGTATCTCCCGACTCAACGCACTTTGCCTTAAACTCATTGCGGGTGCGAAATTCCGGCTGAAGCTCCACAAGATAATCAAAGAGGGATTGATCGTCAGTGATATAACGCGCCGAAAGGCCAGCGGCAAGCGAAGAAAATTCCTTTGCAAAGTCGATGAGGACAACATCCGCCTCCATAGCTGCGGCCGAAAGCAGCAGCGCCCGCATAAAATTCGTTTTGCCGGTACGGGCGCGGCCCGTGATAAGATAGGTATACAGCCCGCTCAGGCCGATTCCATAAACGGAAGCATTCCTCTGGTCGTAGCCGACAGGAATGCTGTCGCCTGCGGCCTGCATAGCAGCAACCTCTTCCAACTGGGAGAATATCTGCCACGATGGTTTTTCCGGTATCTCGGGAATGCAGCGGGCGTGCCTGCCCTGCCAACAGGCGTTAAGCTGCTGACAATGGCTGCGTATTTTATCCATGCGGGAGAAGTCGTCCTCGGCCTCGGCCGGCAGCGCGGTCTGAAATTCAAGGATCGCATCACCGACTTTGGCAAGGCCGCGGCCTTTGACGTTCTCCTCGGGCATGACCTCAATATGCAGCGTCCGCATGGCGTCCGCATAGGCAAACTTGTCATTCATCTCAAGGCACAGGACTGTGCGGAAATTTTCACCCAGCCGCATAGGGATCTCGCTCACCGAAAAGCCTGCCGCAGTGATGACCAGAAAAATACCGCAGCTGACGCCCTCCTTCGCGAGCGTAAGAATAAAATCATCATAGACGTTTTCCGTCTTTGCAGCAAAGGCTGAATAATTATCAATAGCGACAATGACCGCAGGCAGAGGGGCTTCATCAAGCGTGCCGGAGGAAGCGGCTGCCGCCTGCACATACTGACGGTAATTGCCGCCGCGCAGCATTGCTTTCCGTTCCTCCAGCATGGAACCCATCATTGTGAAAAACTTTGCAATCCGCTCTCCGTCATTTTCAAACATCACGCCTCCGACGTGGGCCAATCCTTCAAACGCGCCGAGCATTTTGCTGCTGAAATCAATGGCATAAACATTGACAAGCTGGGGACTGTAGCGGGATACAAGCGAGTAAATCAGTGTAACCAGGAAGGTGCTCTTACCGCTGACTACAGTACCGCAGATTGCATGGTTGCCGTTCTCTGCAAAATCGAGCATCAAAGGCATCTGTGCCTGGTTGACGGGATCATCACACAGTCCAACAAAGACCTCAAGCGACCAATGCCGCCCGGTCTTCGGCCATGCTTTGCCGTCAAAGGTATTCTGCCGGTAGCCCGACAGGCTGTCCAGGTACAGCGTTTCAGGCAGAACGGGCAGCCAAAGCTGCAAGTTATGGATATAACCGTTTTGCACGGCGAGTGCCTTCAAATGTTCGACAACGGCCTCCAACTGGGTCTTTTTCTTAAGTTCTGGCAGCTTTTTGCCGTTGACGGCGGCATAACGCAGCACCTCCGCAGCAGCGGCTCCGCCCTCGCCTGCGCCATTCTTGAGCACCGCCGCGTAACAACGCACCAGCTCCCGCACACGTTGCTCGTTATAGTCCGAATGCGGGTATTCAAGCCGCTCCGCTGTCAGTAAGAAAAAGCGCTGTACCAATGCCGTCATACGCACACTGTCATGGACACTCTCGTCAACCTCTTCGGGACTGCCGCCAACCTCGGCAACGGCTTCCAGCAAAGCCTCCACCCAATGCAGCTTGTCCTGCTCACGCTTTTTGAGCTTCGTGTGGCTGCCGACAAGCGCCGCCCTGCCGCTGACCGACAGCATCCGCGCAATGTCCTCCTGGGTGTTTTCGTCGTCCGGTTCATAGGCCGCGCCGCTCCATCCGGACTGGAAAAGCTCAAAAATCTCATCGTTGCCGACTTGCAGATAGCAGCGGCCCGCCTGGGTAATATAAGCAGCATCGGGACGGTGAAGCATATCTTTGCTGTCCTGTGCGTCCTGCACGCGCAAGCAAAGGCGGAACTTGGCGTTACTCCAAATATTATCGTCAACCGTGCCGCTCGGTTTCTGCGTGGCAAGGATGAGGTGCACGCCAAGGCTTCGGCCCACCTGTGCAACGCTGATCAGCTCCTTCATGAAATCAGGCTCCTCACGCTTGAGCTCGGCAAATTCGTCAATAATGATGAACATATGCGGTACCGGCAGTGCGGCTTCGCCGTTTTTATAAAGGCGGGTATAGCTATTGATGTTATTCACATCGTGCTCATTGAAAATGCGCTGGCGGCGCATATTCTCACTCTTGATAGAGACCATAGCGCGGTGGATCTGGTTTCCGGAAAGGTTGGAAATCTGACCAATGAGATGCGGCAAATCAGAGAACAGGTTGGCCATGCCGCCGCCCTTGTAGTCGATGACGAAAAAACCGATATCGTCCGGACTGTAGTTGACGGCAAGCGAAAGCATATAGGTCTGCAAGGTTTCACTTTTGCCGGAACCTGTCGTGCCCGCAATCAGGCCGTGAGGGCCGTGATACTTCTCGTGCACGTCGAGCACACAGGATGCGCCGCCCGAACGCTGTCCAAGCAGCCCGCGGATGTTGTCATAGGTGCGGTTTTTCTGCCAGCGGCCGAGTACATCAAGCTCGCCAAGGCCGTGCACGCCATACATCTCGAAAAAGGTAAGGGTTGAGGGCAGCTCGCCGCCGGTCTCGACCTCGCTGACCTGTAGACAGGAAAGACGGCGGGCAAAACACTCGATCGTCTCCTGCGGCAGCTGGTCGAAAAGCACAGTGCCACGGTCCTCAATGGGATCGGTCACCTCATAAATGCTGTGCACATCCTCCGTGTTCTCGATAATATATTCGCAGGCGTTGGGAAGCTCCTCATATCCCTCCGCAAGCAGAATGACGGTCACGCCAAGATCGCGCTGGTCCATAAGGAAGGACGAAATCAGTTCCCCCTCAAGCACCGACACATCCTCAATAAACAGGACATAATGCGGTTTATAAAGCTCCTTTTCGCCAGCCAGGTTCCTGGTCTCGGCCCGCATACGAAGCACCTTGGCAAGCTCGAAAAATACGTCACTGGCCTCCGCAGGATTGTCCGCCACATAACGGCTGCGCTTATCCTCCGACCAAACATGAGGCAGCCATTTGCTGAATGCCCAACGGCTGGCAATATCGTTTTTGCGTCCGTCATAAATGAAGCCCATTTTTAGATCGGTATAGCAGCTGCCTGCGGCAAGCTGGGCCGCAAGCGAGTAAACCACCGGATAACAGCCCTCCCGTCCCGGCCCGCCGATCACGCCGATGAGCTTTCGGCTGAGATCAACACATACCGGCACATCACGCAGCGTCCCATAATTTTCCTTAATCATGCGCGCTTTCGCTGCGAGTGAGTCATTCACCATGCTGAACTTTTCCTGCGGGATTTCAATCGTTACCTGAAACGGCAGCTCGCCGATGCCAAGACGATGAGAAAGAAAATCAGAGTGGCTGCGGTTACGGTTCCAAAGCTGCATGGAGACGTGGTCATAGGCGCAGCAAGCCTCGGGAGAGATGTAGATCTCCTGTAGGATAGCAGTATTGCGCTTGTATTTTTCCTGCACCTGGTTTGCACAGGCAATGAGATATTCCCCATAACGCTCAAAGCGCTTGAGTTCCTCCTCACGGAGCTCTTTTTTTGCAGCGCGGAGGTTGACAAGAGACCATACCGTGCCAATAAGCGCCGAACTGACCGCCGTGATCAGCCCCGCATACAGGAACATGCCCGATGAGCTGCCGCCCATCATAGAGCTGTAAATCGTCAGCCCGCTGCCAAGCAGCATGGGCAGCGCCATTGTCAGCGAAGGGCCGATGGCGAGTAAAATAGGCTGGCGGTTGGGTTCCTTGGGCTCGGGCGGGGCCTCAATGCGGACGGTGTCCGCAGCGAGCTTCGGCAGATAACGCGGCGAACGGTGGAAAAGCCGCATCCCTGGCTCCCCGCCCTCGGGCGGCAGCTCCTCCCGGAAATAGGGCTTGAGCGTGGTCTGTATAAACAGGTGCCCGAGCGAGGTATCGACAGCAATGATTGTCCCAAGGTAGATGATCGCCAGACCGAAAACGTTGATCCGGTCGCCATAGCGAAGCAGCTGGCTGCCCTGCACGCGGCGGGCATTGACAAAAAGGCCATTCGTACTCTTGTCCTCAATGATGTAGTCTTCCCCGTCGCGCTGGATGACAGCATGTTCGCGGGATACGATATGCATGAAATCATAGCAGATCGTATTTTCCGGCGCAGTACCGATGGAGATATAGCGGCGGGAACCGAGGTCGAACTTGTCAAACACCCGAAAAAACTGGGTGCTGACCTTGACGATAACGGTGATTTTCTCGCCGGAATCGGTCATAAGCGAGCAGATATCACTGTCACGCAGCGGCTGTTCAAAAGCAGACTCCCGTCCGGCAGCGGTGTATGTAAGCGTGTACCATTCATCAGGCAGCACACGCCACTCGCCGCCTGTGTTCTCCATGCGGAGCACAATGTCCTCCCTCAGCTGGAACAGCTCTTTGAACAGTGTGATTTTGTAATCAATGTTTTGTTCCGCCGGGAGCAGGTATTCTTTATATGCGTGCCTGCTGTAAACAGTCAAAATATAGCCCATGCGGTGATTCCCCCTTTTCGGATTGTCAAAATATCATAGTATTGTTATCTCGTACACGAAGGCCCCGATCAGCAGCTCATCGCCCGACCGGAGCTGGACAGCTTCCGCGCCAACGGTTAGGCGGCGTCTGCCGCGGTTCAAAAGCACCTGTGCCTTTGTTGGTGCCAGATTCTTAACAAAAAGCTCACGGCCAATATGGAAAATCTCACATTGGCGCGGGGCGATCCGGCGCCCTGAAACAACGATATCATTCTCCCCGGCACGGCTGCCCAGGGTAATGCGCGAAGTAACATGCAGCATGTATTTGCGGGTTGAGAGTTCGCCGCGTTCGGTGATTTGGAGCATGATCTCACCGTCACGCGGAACCGTGCCGCTCTTTTTATTCTGGTCGTAGCGCACCTCAAAGGGAATACTCGGCACAGGGTCGGCACTGGGCGGACGGTCAACCAGGGCACGGTCGAGCGCTTCCTCACGCAGTTTATCCTCGGCACTGCGCTCAAGGTCGCGGCGGCGGTTCCGGCGCTTTAACAATCGCGAAAACAGCCATACTGCCGCCGCGAACGCCGCTACCCCCAGCCATAACATTGTGTTTTTGTCCATGTTTCTACTACCTTTATCAAACTGATGTTTCACAGCCCGCGGGCCGGAGGGCATATGCCCTCCGGTTTCCCCGGGTGTAAAGTCGGGATTCAGCGCTCGTCAAGCACGTCGGAAATTCGGTTTAACAACGCTGCAAACTGTGAGCGCGTTGTTGTACCGGCAGGCTCCATACGGTTCCCGCCAACGCCGTAAAATACGCCGCGTGCGTAAAGGACGCGGAAGGCCGCAGCTTCTTCGTCAGTCATCTGCGCCGCATCGGCAAACTGTACGGGTTGTGCGTTTTCCGGCTCGCCAAGGCCTACGCTGCGCAGGTATTTCGCAAGCATGACTGCCATCTGCCCGCGTGAAATATCTTCGTTTCCGGTAAAGCGGCTGCGGTCAGGCAGCAGGCCGGAACGCTTGGCCCAAATAGCCGCCGCTGTGAACCACTGTCCGGCTTCTACGTCCGGCTCGGTCTCATTCTCAAAGCGGGAAAGATCAATATCCGCAAGCCGTGCCAATGTGGTGACAATGGTCGCCTGCGAGATAGACTCCTTACTCCCGAAGAGAGAGGACGACATGCCTACCATCAGCTTTTGCTGATAGGCCCAAAATACATCGTCGTAGAACCAATCGCTTAGCTGCACGTCATCGAACGCCATCTCTGGCTCAGACTTACTCGGTGTACCAGACTTTTTTGGGGGAGTCGATGTATTCCCTGAAGATCCGCCTGGACGGGTGGCATGGCCTCCTCCACCGTTCGTATCATTATTGGACTTTGGGGGATCTACGTTGATACGGTAGTTTTGTGCAGCAGTCTTGAGCGTTCCGCTCCGCTCGCTTCCACCATCGCGGAACTCTGCCGCTATGGTGTGCGGGCCCTTACCGGCTCTTTCAAGCGTTTGCTTTAAGATCGTGATTTTGGTACTGCCTTCTTCGGCAAAATAATCCGTGCCAAGTCTCTGCACTTTACCGTCTATCCAAAATAAGACGAACTCATCATACGGGCCTTTGCTCAGGAAAATCTGGTCTATATATTCTTCCAAAATGTAATCCCGCTGATCCGTGCTCATATTCCCGCTTTCATCTTTGTTATCGTTCTTGATTTCACCAACCGGATCATCTATATCATACCGATCATCCGTTTCGTTCCAGACATTGAGGTTCGTATTTTCCTTGACCTCGAGTGTAAACTCTTTTTCGTCAGAAGCTGCCGGATCATTCTTATAAGTTGCACGAACGGTAAATGTGAAAGTACCAGTGGCCAACGGTGCGCCGTAAAGCTCGCCGTTCGGATAGATTGTCATGCCGCCGGGCAGCTGTCCCGAAACAAACTCGAACCGAATTGCATCGGTATCATACATATTATTCGTCTGAATCAGCGTTGCATAGGGCACGTACTTAACCGCCGGGCGGAGCTCTTTCTCCGTAATTTGGGGGACGCGTGCTTTACCGCTCAAAACAACGGTCTCCTTGACAGTCTCGCTACCGGCTTTTGCGGTAATTGTCAGCTTGCCGCTGATGAGACCGTTTGTCTCGGTCGGGATCAGACGGATTTTCGTTGCGTTTTTTAATTCAGCATTATAATCCCAGTTTCCGTTCTCCGTATTTTTCCCAAAATCCGTAAACGGAGCGAGCTTATTGACTTGATTTTCCCCACCAAAGCGCCAATACTCGTCCAGCTGGACATTTTGAGCATCCTCCAGCGTAACAGAAAGGTCGGTCAGCTCCTCATCGCCGATATTTGCAACAAAGATATCGTGGCGGTTATCATGCAAGTCGTCCAGGAACACATCACGAATCGGGAGATTGGTTTCTTTGTCCCGATCTTCTGAATTCGTAACAGCGTTGACAAAGAGCTTTGCACCACCCTCATAGCGGGTCACAAAGGTTACCCAGTAGTTTTTCAGCTTGTTCTTTTCTTTTGTCGTTGCCGAATAAGGGATTGCCTTGCCGGGCTGGAACGGGACGACATTCTGCCCGCTGAACTGGCGGTCAGATGTATAATCATCATGGCTTGCATAGATTCTTACAGGCGCATCGTCTGCACCAGCCACAGAGGGGGTCTCGTGTGGATAAACCGTATACACGGGACGAATATTCTCTTCCGTTACCGTGTTATTATAGCCTTCAAGAAGGAATACCGTCTGATAGCCATTTGCATAATAGCTATCATCCTCGGGTGCTATAACATACTCCTCGAAATTCCCATCTTCTTCCTCTGCATATATTCCCTTGATTTGGAAATACGGGTCACGCTCAAGCGGTTTATTGTCTTTCGGAGGCGTGTAGACCGGGTCAGGCTCTTCCGGAGGTGCTTGATAGGGCAGGGTCTTTACGCTGTAGTGATAAATTTCATCGTAAATATCAATCACAGTAAATGATGCGCCTTTGCTGAAATCCGCCTGATAACCGCCCTTATTTGCGGCAGATGTAAAGAGTTTATTTTTAATGTCCTCTGCATCAGCCGGTATATCCTTCGCTGTCTTAAAGTCGCCCACATAGGCAGCTTTAATCATGTTGATCCCGGTACCTCTATCGTCTTCCTTCGGGTCTGGATGATTATAATTCAGGTTTATAAAATACATGCCGTTATCCGGGGTCTCCTCACTACTCATCCTATAAACCCTATCGAATACGTCTTCCGGGTCAATATTACCATATGACACACGTTCCCGGGAAACAGTTTCTTCAGACGCAACTTCCTGATACAGATAGGACGCGTTGAGAGAAACGGCACTGATATTCATCCTGACATAAAACGGATGCACCATTGCTACCGCGCCATTACGACGAAAAACAACAGTAAATTTTGGCGTGTTTTTATTTTTCCACTCATAATTTCCGAGGTAGCCGTCACGGCCGGAGCGGTTCCAGACGCGGTTAGTGATATCAGCCGGGTTTGCCCGCTCGATTTCGTCCATGCTCTCATAGTAACCTGCGTATACAGTGACATTTTTGTCTTGCAGTCCTGTCAGAAAACCATTTTCACCAAAGGTCATATTCAGGTATGCATTTCCTTCTGACCAGTCGTTAGGGTCAACGGACACCCGATAATAATGTAAATCATCGTAACTATTATAGGAATTGCTGTAGATATTGATTGTACTGCCTTCTTCATCACAGGCACCAAACTTCAGTATGTCACTCACGTTCGGCAGCACGAGCTGTATGCGGCACCTTTTGTTTTCGGGGTTCAGCGGGTCTGCGGTACCAACAATCAGTTCAATCTCCGAACCCGTAACGCTGGAACGCAGCGGAATCCCGCTCAGGTCAATCTCTCCTCCAGTGTCGGTAATCTCGTACTTGTCACCAATATCATCATCATAGTAATAGCACAGTTTCCAGGCAATTTGAGAAGCCTCAACCTCTGTCTCACCAAACAGATAGCTTACCTTCACGCGCTCTAACTCTAACGGAAGAAATCGTGTCAAGTCAACACTTTCAAGATCCAAGCTGTCCAACGGCAGCAGCGACGTTGGAGAAATTCCCGCATCGGGGTCATTTTCAAACTCTTTCGCTTTCGGGCGAGCGGGTATATACTCATCCCCAACGTAAAAGCCAAGCCTCTGCGATTCGCCGTTTTCGACCGACACAGAGAAGGTGTGGCCGCCGATTTCGACAGTGTCATCCTCGGTCTCGAACCACTCCTCGGTGGTCTCGCCGTCATACTGGAACTGCACCTCATAGGGGAAGAACGGATCTTCCTCTGGAAGCTCGATGGTATAATTCCCTTCCTCATCGAACGTCGTATAGGGCAATTCGGTTTCCTTGTCCGGGTCAGAGCCGACCGTGATTTCCATATTCCCTGTGTTGAAAATCACCTCGTCAGCCGGGATACTGCCCGGTTCTTCATCTGCTGCCAGTGCACCCACCGGCAGCATTGCAGACAGCAGCAGCGCCGCAAGCGCCGATGCAAGCCCGCGTTTGAGTTTGCTCATACAAACTCCTCCTTTTTTCATGCTGGCATTGCCAGCTGTAATTTATTTGGAAACGCAGCATAGCCGCGTTGTTCCCCCTGTTATATTCGTGCGGAAATCTTTGCCGAAGCGTCCTTCGTCCCGCCCGCAGGCGATGGATGGGAGTCCAGAGGGACAAGTCCCTCTGGCGCTGCCCCGCGTAGGGGCCGCCCGCCGCGCAGGCGAACGTAACGGCAGCCGCCAGCGTAAGACCGTCAGACGCCTGCGAGCTCCAGCAGCTCGGAAGTGTTCAAAATATGGCTTTCCCGTATTTCCCCTCTACCGTTATCAAAGAAAAGTTTGCCATCCGCCGTTACATCGCAGAGACCGGGCAGACGGGCAAGGGTTTCACACTGGCGATTCATCAGCACACCATAGTGCCCGAACTGGGATGTTATATACTGGGCAACCAAATACTCCCCCGCCTGCGTGACATAAGCAAGATAGTCATCACTGCCGAGTGTGCGGATCAGCTCGCCGGTTTCGCGGTCATAGGCGGCTGGCTCGCCATGCAGAGGCGATTCGATACGGAGTTCCTCCGTCAAATAGGTCTCATCCAGACTGCCGTCCGGCGCTTCGCCCGCTTCCTCGCCTGTCTGGTGTCCATCGGCTGCCGAATAGGTGCGCCGCAGACCGCTGTTGTAGATAACCTCAAGATAACTATTGCTGCCGTCGCGGCGGTACTGTACGTCATAGACCTCGCCTGCGTCTGGAATCCATACCTCAGCCCGCACCCCCTCGCGTCCATAAATACGGAAGCTGTCAAACTGGAAGAGGGTCAGCGTTTCGCCATCGGCGCTGACGCGAGCCTCCTCGTGGGGCCAGTCCGCGTCATAAGTGAAAAGCGGCATAGATTCCGGCGTGGTCAGGCAGCATAGCCGTACCTCCTGCGCGTCACGTGTTGCAGCGGCCACAACGCCGTCCTCCAGCAAAAGGAAATCCGCACGGCCTTCAAATGCGCCAAGAGGTTCGGCTTCGCTGTCAAAGGCCGACAACGTGCCATCCTTGCACGCAGCTACGGTATACCCGCCTCGTGAAGCAAAAACAGTCACGTCACTGTCGGTATTGGCAGCTGGCTGCTGCTCGCCGGTCACAGGGTCAATGGTGACAATCACATTCTCCTGTGCAAGCCGAACACCCTCCGCGTCGGCTTGTATAAGGTAAGGCAGGATGCCCTGAAATCCACCCGTTTGCATCCATGCGGCAGTGTCAACTACGGCAAAGGCCGAGCTTCCGCTATTCGCGGGTGTGTAAGCGGTATAAGCGAAGCAGTCCCCAAAAAAGCCGCCCGAAAAACCGGTAAATTCCGAGCCGTCATAGAGCGTAACGGTGTCAGAGCTTTCTAAATCAAACAGCTTTAGCGTTCCGCCGGGAAAGCTGGCAGCAAGTACCCCGGCATCACCGCGCAGCGCGAGCAGCTGCCTGCCGCTGTCTGCAAAAAGGTCATTCACAACGGCTTGACGTTGCAGGCCGTCAAAATCGACAGTGCGGAGCGCCGAGCCATCCGCAACACGGTAAAGGACGGCAGCAGCGCCTTTGGAATCAACAGCACAAACGGTTGATTCATCAGCGGTCAGGGTAAGCTCGCCCGCAGGCGCACCCGTCCACAACACATTCCCGGCAGCAGCGTCATAGGCCGTCACCCCCTCTGCACCGGCATAAAGCAGGGTATCCGCACCCGTCCAAACTACATCAGCGCGGGCCATGGGCGCGGCTTCCAGAGATGCGGCTATCTCGCCCGTGTCAGTGTTTATGACCAGCACTTTCCCATTACAGACAACGGCAAGCCGGCTGCCATTCGGCGCAAGCGCCAGCGAAATTGGCGCTCCCGGCAGCGGCACTACGCGCTCCGCACGAAAACCCTCGAATACATCGTAAACGCCAAGCGCCGCAGTCAGCACGGTCTGCGCCCGAGGTGCGCTCGCCGGTTCCCCAAGCGAAAGGGCCGATGCAGCAAGCGCAGCGGCACGGTCAACATCACCGCCTCTCAAGGCTTCTTCGGCATCGGTCACAGCTGCAAGCGCCTCTCTCCGCAGACGTTCCGCAGCCTCCGCCTGTTCGGAAAAGGCACGGGCGGCAGCCTGTTCACGCTCAAGCTGCCGCAATCCCCAAAAAGAAGATGCAGCTCCACCTGCAAACAACACTGCAAGCGCTGTTGCAGTGACCCGCATACAAAGCCGGTGTCTGCGTGTGCGCGGATCATCACGGTGCAGCCGCGCAAAAGCGTCCAACATCTCTGCTGCGGTCTGATAACGCTGGTCTGGGTCAGGGGCCATTGCTTTCGCAACAATCGCGGCGAGCGGAGGGCTTACCCCCGGCGTAGTAATCCGGGGCACGTCCTCAGCCCGGCGGGGGGCACGACGGCCCGTCAGCGCATGATAAAGGGTTGCACCGAGCATATACACATCCGAGCGCACATCGAGCACGCGGGGATGAATGGAAGCATCCTGCGTCAATTCGGTGTCGCTGTTCTCCGCACGGTAATGCTCTGGCGAGGCATAACCGATAGAATAGCCCACACTTACGGATCCACTCTCGCCAAGCGCCAACGCAATATTGAAGTCGATCAGGCATACCGTGTTTTCTGGCGTTATCATCACATTAGCCGGTTTAATGTCCGCATGAAGAATACCGTGCGGAGGACGGCTGTGCAGATAGCAAAGCGCCTCAAGCAGCTGGCAGGCCCACTCCACTACCTGCCGCTGTGACGGCAGCTCGCCGCGTACAAGCAATTTATCCAGGCTCTCCCCCTCGATATAATCCATCACCGTGTAGACCGTGTCACGCTGTGCCACGAAGTCGTACACCTGCGGAATGTAGCGGTGGCTTAAATTCTTGAGCGCGTCAACCTCTCGGCGAAGCGTTTCTGTTTTGGCCCGCAGCGAACGCTTATCCGCTTTGAGTACCACTTCCTTTTTCAGCCGCAGATGCTTTCCAAGATATACCACGCCTGCACCGCCGGAACCGATTTCCCTGATAATTTCGTAGGTATCCGCAATGATTGTTCCCATAAAGTCCTCCTAGTCAGCGCCGCGGCTTCTGCCTGTCGCTGTAAAGCTCACCGTACTCTTCCTCAAGCACGCGGCGCAGCCACTGGCCTGATGCTGTGAAGACTGCACACACCACAATACTGCAAACTACCGCCGCCCCCATTGCCGCAATGCCGCCATACAGCAGCCACTGGCCAATGCTCCATGTACTCATCATTGCTGTATCTCCTCCCGCTAAAACGAAAATATGTGACGGTTTCCCAAATTGTTTACCGTCTGTTGCAGTCAAAAGCCCAACTGCTGCTTTCGGACAACTTACAAAAAAGTTTACATTTCTGTAAGACGGGTTCTTTTTTGCAAAAATCGCAAAAAAACTTGTAAAATGACGAAATATGTGGTAATATAGTTTCATAACATGTAAGTCGAGACCCTTGTGGGAAAGTAAACATTCTTGTAAGCAAAATCCAGCAGGATTCGCTTTTTTGCGGGTTTCTGCACGATTACAAAAGGTTTTTAGCACGATACCGCATCATTTGGCGGCTGTGGTTCCTGCAATTTTACAAAATATCTGTACGCCGATTGACTCTGCCGCGTTTCGAGAACGATTCAGGCACCTTACAAAATCCTTTATACCGTATTTGCATCGAAACAAACTTTTGATTTCTGCATTTCTAATTGATGTGGCTAATACACCTTTTTCCTGTAAACTTTCCCCAAAATTCTCAAAACGCAATGATATAACCTTTTATTATAATTTTCACACTGCAAAAAGCCCTTGAAAGTGTAATCCAATGCACTTTCAAGGGCTTTTCTTTACTATATTTACTTAAAACGCGTCACCGCACCAGAACTTTCAAAAGAACTTTCCGCATACTGAACCGGCCCGCCAAAAGCGCGGCGGGCCGGTTCGTAAAAGCTGTATATACGATTACAATTGTCTATTTTTCTGCCGGATCGGTTTCCTCATGAGTACGGTCAGGCTCCGGAAGTTCCACAATGGTCTCTGATGTAATCGGTTCGGTTGTAACGCCTCTCAAGCGCAGCTTGAGCGCTGAATAGCGGCGGCCGCGTTTGCCGTTGTCAATCATATCGTGCAAAACATCGGGGGAACCAACAATAACGAGCAATTTTTTCGCGCGGGTAATTGCCGTATAAAGGATATTGCGTGTCAGGAGGCGGGCATTAGTGCCGGGAGCGAGTGCAACGACAACCGCATCGAATTCGCTGCCTTGAGCCTTATGTACAGTCATAGCATAGGCAAGCTCCAGCTCACCCAGCATATCATAGGTATAGGTTGCCAGTTTGTCATCGAAACGCACGCTGAGACACTCTTGCTCGGGGAATATCTGTATAATTTCGCCAACGTCGCCGTTAAACATCCCGCAGCCTGAATCGCTGCCGTCCATACGGTCCCACACGATATCATAATTATTGCGTACCTGCATCACCCGGTCGCCAGTGCGGAAGATGGTATCACCAAACCGTTTTTCTGCTTTCCCATCGGACGGCGGATTTAATACTTCTTGCAAGGTACGGTTCAGCTGCATAGTACCCGCGCCTTGCCGCCGTGAGGGGGACAGCACCTGTATCTGTGACGGCGTAAAGCCGTAATGGCGCGGCAAGCGTACTGCGCACAGGCTTGCCACGGTATCAATAATATCTGCTGCACTCGACTTACGCATGATGAAAAAATCCCCGTCTTTCCCGGATGCGACAGGCATTTGTCCCATGTTAATGGCATGTGCGTTCATAACGATATCGCTTTCCTGTGCCTGCCGGAAAATCTCTTTCAGCTGGATCGTCGGCACACGGCGGGAAGCGATTACATCCCGCAGGAAATTGCCTGGCCCAACCGGCGGCAGCTGATCCGCATCGCCGACCAGCACCAGCCGTGCCCCATGAGGCAGGGCCTCGACCAGTGCCTGCATGAGTTGGATATCCACCATGGAGACCTCGTCCAGGATGACGGCGTCGCATTCCAATGGATTTGTGCGGCAGCGCTGGAAGCCCAGGCGGCCAAAACCGCCCTGATATCCGGCCTCCAGGAGACGGTGAATGGTTTTTGCTTCCATGCCGCACAGTTCGGACAGGCGTTTGGCCGCGCGGCCTGTTGGGGCAGCCAGCACGACATTCAGGCCGAGTGCTTCCAGTATCCGCACCATGCCGTGCACGGTCGTGCTTTTGCCGGTACCGGGCCCGCCGGTCAGAATGACCAGGCCATTTTTTGCGGCTGCTGCGATCGCTTCCCGTTGAAGCGGTGCATATTTGAGGTCGTTGTCGGTTTCGAGTGCGGTCATCAGCTCTTCCACATCGAAATCGTATTGATAATTGTTTTCTGCCATGCGGGAAAGGTTTTCGGTCAAATAGAGTTCAGCCTCGTGCATGGCGCGTAAATAAACAACATCCTTTCTGTTCAGCAGCTCACGCACCAGCTGGCCCTGTTCTGTGAGACGGAGAATGCTCTGCATGAGATGTTGGGTGGTGATGGGGGAATTCTGCCCTGAAAGGAGCCGTATTGTGGTATCAACGACCTTTTGGGTTGTGATAAAGGAATGCCCGTTATCCAGGTTTGCGGTCATGGTATAAAGGATGCCTGCATCTGCACGCTCAGGCGCCAGCATAGAGATACCGAGACCGGCTGCCAGCGTGTCCACCACCCTAAAGTCTACTTTGAAGTAGTCATCGCAAAGTAGGAAGGGATTCGCGGTCAGTGCATCGACTGCGGCTGTCCCCAGCCGTTTATACAGCCGGGCGGTCAGCTCAAGGGGCAGCTCGTGTTCGCTTAGGAAGTCCATCAGCTGACGCAGCTCGGATTGTTCTTGGAACTGCCGTCCGATATCCCTTGCTTTTTTGGGGGTAATTCCCCGGATATCGGTCAATCGTTCGGGGTCGTCGGTGAGGATGCGGAAGGTATCCTCACCGAAGGTTTTGGCGATGCGGGCAGCGAGGCGGGGGCCGATGCCTTTAATGAGGCCTGACCCCAGATAATCGGCAATGCCTTTGGTGCTGGTTGGCAGGTTGCGTTCAAAGCTGTCGGCAGCAAACTGGTCGCCGTAGGATGGATGGCTGACCCATTTGCCGCTGAGGGTGAGTTCTTCACCTACGCCGACGTTTGGCAGGCAGCCGGTCGCGGTGATTTCCTCACCGTCCGGCGCATTCATGCGGAGGACGGAATAGCCGTTTTCCGCATTATAAAAGACGATCTGCGTAACGGAGCCGCTGACCATTTCTTCCTGATTGCTGCTGATTGATTCCTGTAATTCCTGCATATGTGATTCATCCCGTCATTTTCATTTTGGGGCAGTCCCGCGGCAATTTTGCTGACAGCGGTCAGGACTGCTTAAAGAGTAGTCTATGTCTAGTTTCCCTGCGAGCTGCTTTAGAGGCTCGCAGCCTTCACCTGTATCGATGAAGGTAACGGGCAGGCCGGGCAAAAACCGTTGCCTGGCGTGATATGCTGCCCGCAGAAGGTGTTCTGCGCCGGGGCTGTGGCCATCCAAAAACAGGTACAGTTCGGCGCATTCTTTCGCCTGCGGAAGGCCTGACAACAGTATACCATAGATTGCCCACAAAATGCAAACAAACCCGACTGCTGCCAGAGAATAAATCAAAAAATCCAAAGCCATCCCCTCCTTGATGCAGTATATGCCAAAGCGGAAGCCCTTGCCAATCGCCTCTGCGGCGGGCACCAGAGGGCTCTGCCCTCTGGACTCCCGCTCCTCGCCGGAGGGGCCGCCTATGCGGCGGGCACCAGAGGGCTCTGCCCTCTGGACTCCCGCTCCTCGCCGGAGGGGCCGCCTATGCGGCGGGCACCAGAGGGCTCTGCCCTCTGGACTCCCGCTCCTCGCCGGAGGGG
>CAJUSB010000017.1 GCA_910589115.1 uncultured Clostridia bacterium
TCCCGCCGGGGCTATGCCCCGGACCCCGAGATGCATTCGCATCTCTGCTTAGCCTGCGGGCGGGGCGGGGGCTTGGGTGCGTTGATGATTGCTGATTCACTGCTGACCGGCCTGCCAAAAGGAGGGCAGGCCGGTCGGTTTCCCATGGTGGAGGCCGGTCAAAAGAAAAGATTGATTCAGCTATATAGCGGATATAGTCTCTTTTATCCTAATTGTGATAGGAAAAAGAGGCTTTTTATATTTTGCGAACGATAAATTCAAATCATTTATAAACCTATTGCAAAGAATAAGTAATAGCAGCATGAAACCACCCCGCCCGCCGTCCTTGTGGCGGGCGGGGCAGTATGCAAAAGCGATAGGCAGCGCACCCATTCCCCGCCGCAGCGGAGAAGAAGTTTTTACTCGATTTTTTTACAAAAAAATCGCGGGTTCAGGGCAGCGCCCTGACGCTGCCCGCGCAGAGCCGTCTGAGCGTCCACCGCATGAGTGTATAGATATTGAATTTTTGTAGAGAATATCCGGTGGATGCAAACGGGCACCATGCCCCGGAAAGGAAGAAAGAAAGATGGGATATCGAACGGATCTGGCAGTTGAAGCCCTGGACTACGGTGCAGGGAAACAGGCTGCCGGGCACATGCGTGGGTTCACAAGGACCGAAGAAGCGACAGAAGGCTTCACGGTCACGAAATTGGTCATCCATACGGAAGAGGTTGCGCAGGCGCTGGAAAAGCCCTGCGGCACCTACGCGACACTCGATTTAGGCGCGCTGATCCGGCGGGAAGAGGACGCGTTTCCACGCGCATGTCACGCGCTGGCACGCCTGCTGCGCGAGTTGCTCGAACCAGCAAAAGAAGGCGCCGTGCTGGTGACCGGGTTGGGAAACCGCTCCATTACGCCGGACGCGGTCGGCCCGCTGACAGTTGAGCATATCATTGCAACAAGGCATCTGGTTTCGCACGTGCCCGAACATTTTGCCGGCTGGCGTCCAGTGTCAGCAGTTGCACCAGGCGTGCTCGGACAGACCGGCGTAGAAACCGGTGAACTGCTGGACGGCCTGCGCGAAGCAGTGGCTCCCGCAGCAGTCATTGCAGTAGATGCGCTTGCAACAGGGCGGCTTTCCAACCTGATGAGGACGATTCAGGTGACAGACACCGGTATTACGCCCGGTTCCGGGGTCGGGAATGCGCGAAATGAGCTGTCCCGCCGGACACTTGGCGTGCCGGTGATTGCCGTCGGCGTGCCAACCGTGGTGGATGGCGCAACAATCGCGCATGAGATTTGCACGCAGGCGGGGGTATCCGGTTGTGAAGCGCTTGACGATTTGGCACAGCCGGTGCTCGTGACCAGCCGGGATATCGACCGGGAAGTCGCCGATGTATCGCGTGTCATTGGTTATGCGGTTAATATGGCGCTGCATCCGCGCCTGTCCGTAGAGGATGTTGACCTGTACCTTTCATGAGGATTTGTTTTGTGGTTTTTTGTTTAGAAATCGAAACAGGTTTTCAGGGGATGGAAAAGCCCGGCTCTCCGATGGGGGAGCCGGGCGCTGCTGTTTTTGAAGTTATTTCTGAATAGTTCCTTAATTCAGTGGAAGCACATTGTCAAGGCATTCGATTGCTGTGACCTGCTCAGGGTCAAGCATTTCGTTTAGTGTCCATTTATAGAGGCAGTAATTGATTGGCTCATTTGCATCAGGGGATGCATATACATTACTGCTCCAGCCGATGGACGAACCAGCCTCGGCCTGAAGAATGGTTCCGTTCTTTAGATGGATGCGCAGGCCGTTGTCTTCAGCAATATAGAAGATGTTGGATTCGTCGTCTTCGTCCTGCATTTGCGGCTGTTCAGTCAGTATCCGTACAACAGCATTTGAAATGACGATTTCTACGACCGGATTGCCGTTAATATCCAGGTTTTCTGGATGGACAACGCGTTCATCCAGCGTTTTGGTGCGGATAGGCAGCACCCAGTCGCCAGTGATCGGCGGTTCATAGTAGCGATAGGTGATTTGAAGGGTTAAGCCCTTTTGAAGGTCTGCTTCCGTAATATCCGGAAAGCGGTAGACGTTGTTTTCTTTGTGGTAGGAGAAATGGTCTTCGGGTTGCCCCTGTAGATTAAGCGTGGTACGCCAGGTGTTATTCCTATCATGGTATTGCAGTGTTCCGGACGCGTCCTCTTCCGTGTAGGAGATGATTAAGCCCTCTTTTGTGAGTTCGATTTGATCAAACGTGACGCCTGCACCCTCCGGCAGCGTCCCTTGCGGAGCCGGGATATGTTCATTTAGTGGCAGTTCAGAAAGGGGATACAGGCTGGATTTGAGTGAATTATTCATGCGTAATTCAGTCAGATGCATAATCAGCCCGTCAAAAGAGGTGGTTGCCGAGGTGGAAATATCAGCTTTGATCAGCCATTGGTGTTTGTTCTCGTCATAGTCAAGCATGACCAGCCCATATCCGGATGTATCACCCCAGTCATGATCAGCGGCGCTGCCTTCCCAGTTGATTTCAAAGCCTGGATAGTCGCCGCTCAGCCGGTCCCCCTCCAGGTCGCGCACGGTAAACAGCAGTTCCATAGACGATGAATCTGCAAAGGCTGTCAGCGTGTGGACCTCTATGCCCTGATCGATGACTGTGATGTCCTGATCTAAATAAGCCGACTGCGGCCCCGGTAAAAATTCCTGATAGCGTGCCGTGAGGCTTGCCGTACAGGCCAGCAGCCCCAGCACCGCCGCAATGACTGCGGCCATAACGATTGGCCGGTGGGGCAGCCGTTTCGGCTGTTCTGCGGTGGAAAGAAGCGCCTCGGCCTGTTCCAGCTGTTCGACGCGTTTCCAGATGCCGTCCATAAATTTACGATCCATATTGTTCCCTCCTCATGCGGCGCATTGCCTTGCGCGCCCGGTGTACATTTACGCGTATCTGCACCTCACTGTGCCCAGTCTGGGTGGCAATTTCGCGGTAGCTGAGCCCTTGTACAGCGTGTTGCCAGAGCATATGAAGCTGCTGTTCCGGCAGGGTGCGCATTAGCGCAAAGGCTTCTTCACAGCTTTCCCGCATTTCCCAGTCATCCTCGGGGGAGGGTACGGTTGGTTCGGTTTCCAGCGGTGCGGCGGTGGGATGCCGCTTGCGCAGCCGGTCGGCGCATTTATGCCGGATGATTGCGTAAAGATAAGTTTTGAAGCTGCTTTGCCCGCGGAATTGGCTGCGGCGGAAATAGAATTCCGCAAAGGCATCCTGTACCGCTTCCTCGGCGGAAAAATGGTCGTGCAGTATGTTTTCCGCAAACGCGACTGCGCCCGCCTGATGAAGCTCCACCAGCGTTTCAAAAGATTTTCGGTCGCTTTCCAGCACAACGCGAAGCAGCAGCTGCTGTTCCTCCGTCATGGCATTCACTCCTTTCTGCGGCAGCGGAAGAATTTTCCGCTTGATATTCTTTAGTCGTATTCTGGGAATGGTTTGTTACAGGGGACGGAAAATTTATTGAATATAAATGGAATGAATATAAAGAGTGCCGCGCCAAAAGCATCTCATAACAAGAGTTTTTGGTACGGCAGTTTTTTATATAAATAAGAGTGTATTAAAAGAGGGCTTCTGTTGTTTGCGGCTGGAAATTATTCAAGACTGGCAGCAAGGTGAAGGATGAAATTTTGAAGCAGTTCCTTTTGCCTTTGAGGCAGGTTGTTCAGTGCATCAAGCACTAAAGATTCTTTCGAGCTGGAGAGGAGGCTGTCCTGAAGCAGGTAATCGGCGGAAACACCGGCAGTGTTTGTGATTCGGACAAAAGTATCGAGCTTGGGAGATTTCAGGCCATGTTCAATATCGGACAGATACCTGTTTGATATTCCACATAATTCAGCAAATTCGGCGATTGTTTTTTTGCGGGAAACCCTGCATTTGCGAAGCCGTTCGCCCAGCATTAAAGTATTCAAAGTGTTATTCATAGCTACGCTTCTCCTGTATCCCCTACTGTAATATGAACAAGCAGAACACAACTAGTATATTCTTGTTCTGATTGCATATACACGATTTATCAGGCGCAGAATATAGAAATTATATGATTTAATGGTTCATATAATTATACTTTGTGACATGATTCAACATACATATTTGAAAAAAGAATCTATAATGAAGGAACCAATAGTTCATAAAGATTGTTAAGGAGGTAAGAGCTATGAATGCAAAAAGAGCACTTTATGAAGCTGCGAAACAGGAAAGGATCACGGAGGCCAAAGTGCGTTCGGAGATTCAAAAGGCGATTGACATCGCATGGTGGGACGCTGGCGGGAGCGGCGGACGTTTGTCAGAGGTGCCGTGTAAAGGGGTTGTTCCGACCCCGGAGGAGCTGCTGGAATATCTTTACGCGCAGCTTGCCTTTGGGGGTGGTCAGAAATGAGAGGATGAAGACGAAGAAGATGTAGGGCTGAAATGCTGTAAAGACGAGGAATAGTCGGTGGATAGTGCTGTCGAGAGAGAATGATGCAGGCTGGTTGTGCGCGAGTCTTGCCGCAGGCACGTATGAAAAGCCCGCCTGTATTTTTCGAGGATGGGTATAGAGTGCACCGGTTTGAGGGAAACTGCAAGGACTGATATTTTGAGAGGAGCGAATCATAAATGTTTAAGCATGAAAAGCTGTTGTTTCATCCGGTCGGTGTTGAGCGTCCGAATCCGCAGTATGCGGCGCTGCTTCAGGAGCAGCTCGGGGGCGGCAACGGTGAATTGAAAGCGGCAATGCAGTATATGTCGCAAAGTTTCCGGATCAAGGATGCAAAGATTAAAGATTTGTTCATGGATATTGCTGCCGAAGAGCTGAGTCATATGGAGATGGTTGCGCAGACGATTAGTATGCTCAACGGCCATGATGTGGATGCGGACAAGGTAGCGGCGGGCGAGATACAAACCCATGTGCAGCTCGGCTTGAATCCCGGGCTGATCAATGCTTCCGGATATTCCTGGACAGCGGATTATGTGACCGTAACCGGCGACCTTTGCGCTGATATTCTGAGTAACATTGCATCCGAACAGCGGGCAAAGGTGATGTATGAATATCTTTACCGTCAGATTGATGATAAGCGGGTGCGGGAGACCATTGATTTTCTGCTTAACCGCGAAGAGGCGCATAATCAGATGTTCCGTGATGCCTTCAACTCCGTGCAGGAGAGCGGTTCAAACCGTGATTTTGGCACCACGAAGGCTGCGAAAATGTATTTTTCCCTTTCAAATCCCGGGCCGAACGCGTTTGCCGGGAATGAAGTCCATGCGCCGTCGTTTGTGCAGTAAATCATATTTTTGGAAGTATCTGCGCAGGAGGGTTGCCGGTGGTATGCCGGCAGCCCTTTTGCCGCATATATTCAGGCTGTCCCAAACGGATTGCCTGAATTTCTGGGAAAAATGCCCGGAATGATTGCATCTGTATGGTTTTTATGGTATGATATCCACAGGTATATCCATGTATGCGAAATCTATAGAAAAGGAAGTAATCATAGATGAGAGATCCCAATAAACAGACTATTTTCTCTGGTGTACAGCCTTCGGGGCATTTGACGCTGGGTAATTATCTTGGTGCGATCAAGCATTTTGCCACATTGCAGGAGGAGTATAACTGCATTTACTGTGTGGTTGATATGCACGCCATTACCATCCGCCAGGACCCGGCGGGGCTGCGCCGCCAGACGCTTGAGCTGCTTGCGCAGTATATTGCTTGCGGCATCGACCCGAAGAAATCGATTCTTTTTGTGCAGAGCCATGTCCCGGCGCACGCCCAGCTGGCATGGGTATTGAACTGCTATACAATGTTTGGTGAAATGAGCCGAATGACCCAGTTCAAGGACAAATCGGCCAAACATGCGGATAATATCAATGTCGGATTGTTTGATTATCCGGTATTGATGGCAGCTGATATCCTGCTTTATCAGACGCATAAGGTACCTGTTGGCATTGATCAGCAGCAGCATATTGAGATCACCCGTGATATTGCGCAGCGGTTTAACGGGATTTATTCGGATACCTTTGTTGTGCCGGAGGGTTTTTATCCCAAAGTTGGCGCGAAGATCAATAGTCTTTCCGACCCGGTCAAAAAGATGAGTAAATCGGATGAAAATCCGAATGGGTACATCCTTTTGCTGGATAAGCCGGAGGATATCATGCGTAAGTTTAAGCGTGCCGTGACCGACTCTGATAACCGCATTGTGCGGGAAGAGGGAAAGCCGGGCATTACCAATCTGATTACCATTTATGCTGCTGCGACAGGCAAGACGCCCGAAGAGGTTGAGGAAGCGTTTGCCGGGCAGGGCTACGGCGCATTCAAGCCAGCGGTTGGCGAGGCTGTTGTTGAGCTGTTGCGGCCGGTGCGGGAGACCACGCAGGACCTGTTGAAAAATAAGGACTATTTGGAACAGATTTATAAGGAAGGTGCAGAGCAGGCAAACCACATTGCCCAACGGACGCTGGATAAGGTCTATCGCAAGATCGGTTTCGTGAAGCGCTGAGGCGGTCGGCTATGGCAGAATTTCAGATCATCGGCAAAATTATCGGAGCCTTTGCGCTGGCGGGTTTTCTCGCGTATTTCCTGACTCCCTTTGTCAAGCAGCTGGCGGCCCGGCTTGGCGCGATTGACACCCCGAAGGACGACCGCCGGATGCACAAAAAGCCTATTCCCCGGCTGGGCGGTCTGGCGATTTTTTTAAGTTTTCTGTGTACGCTTCTGTTGTTTGGGGAGTACAGTGCGCAGATGCTTAGTGTGATGCTGGGCGCGACAATTATTGTCGTGCTCGGCATATTTGACGATATTATGGCGCTTGGCGCGAAGTTTAAGTTTATTGTGCAGGTTCTTGCTGCCTGCATCCCGGTGTGTATGGGTGGGCTACGGATTGAAGTATTCACCAGTTTCAACCCGTTTTCGGACAGCCTGTATTTTGATTTAGGCATTTTGGCCATTCCGGTTACCATTCTTTGGATTGTCGGCATTACCAATGCGGTGAATCTCATTGACGGGCTGGATGGGCTGGCTGTTGGCGTTTCCTCTATTGCGGCGATTACTATGCTGGCGGTGTCCCTGCTGGCTGGACAGCCGATGATTGCGCTGATTATGGCGGCGCTGGCCGGTGCTTGTATTGGCTTTATGCCTTATAATTTTAATCCGGCGAGCATTTTTATGGGGGATACCGGCTCAACTTTTTTGGGATATATGCTGGCAACGGCTTCTATTATGGGGTTGTTCAAGTTTTATGCGGTCATTTCCTTTGCGGTGCCTTTCCTGATACTGGGGCTGCCGATTTTCGATACGTTTTCGGCGATTACCCGACGGATTGCGTCCGGGCGCAGCCCGATGAGCCCGGACCGTGGGCATGTGCATCATAAGCTGATTGATATGGGATTCAATCAGAAACAGGCGGTAGCGATTTTGTATGCAATTAGTGGCACGCTTGGGCTGGCTGCGGTGGTGCTGACATCCTCGGGCGAGATGAAGGCAATGATCCTGTTGATTGCGGTATTGCTGGTGTTGGCTGCTGCAATCTGCATTCTCTACAGTCATGAGCAGCATTTGCATGAGGCTGCCGGAAAGGAAGAGGAACATGGAGAAAGTTAAGGTAATGACCATTTTCGGCACTCGGCCGGAGGCGATAAAGATGGCTCCGCTGGTGCACGCGCTTGCGCGCAGTGAATATACCGAGCCGGTTGTCTGCGTGACGGCGCAGCACCGTGAAATGCTGGATCAGGTGCTGGATATTTTTCAGATACGGCCGGATTATGACTTAGATATTATGGAGCAGAGCCAGACGCTGGCGACCATTACGGAGAAATCGCTGCATGGTCTGGACGGCGTGCTGAAAGAGGCTGCGCCGGATATTGTGCTGGTGCATGGTGATACCTCGACCACATTTGCGGGGGCGCTTGCTGCGTTTTACCATAAGATCCCGGTTGGACACGTGGAGGCAGGGCTGCGCACGTATGATAAATATTCGCCGTTCCCGGAGGAAGTGAACCGGCGGCTGGTGGGACAAATTGCGTCGCTGCATTTTGCGCCGACAGAGCGCAACCGGCAGAATCTTGCGCGGGAGCAGATAACGGACGGCGTATCGGTTTGCGGGAATACGGTAGTAGATGCGATTCAGCTGACGGTGAAACCGGATTTTGAATTTCAGGATGAAGCGTTGAAGGGTCTGGATTTTGAGCGGGACCGTGTAGTATTGGTCACAGCGCACCGCCGGGAGAACTATGGGGAGGCCATGGAAAACATTTGCCGGGCGATTGCGCGGCTGTCGGAGAAGTATGCGGATGTGCATTTTGTTTATCCGGTGCATCTGAGCCCGTATGTACGGGACACGGCGAAGAAATTCCTGGGTGGCTGCGAGCGGGTGCATTTGATTCATCCGCTGGCGGTTGATGAAATGCATAATCTGATGGCGCGTTGTTATTTGGTGATGACGGATTCCGGCGGATTGCAGGAGGAAGCGCCGTCGTTGGGCAAGCCGGTGCTGGTGCTGCGCCGGGAGACGGAGCGGCCGGAAGCGGTTGAGGCGGGGACGGTCCGTCTGGCTGGCGTGGATGAGGAAGAGATTTTCCGGCAGGCGTGCGGGCTGTTTGACAGCCGGGAGGCATATGAGGTGATGGCGCGCGCGGTGAATCCATATGGAGACGGGCAGGCGTGCCGGCGGATTGTGCAGCATATTGCGCATTATTTTGGCCGTGTCAGCCAGGGGCCCGAGCCGTTCCGGCCCTGATGAAGCGGAAACTGGAAGCGCCGGTTGTTGCGGCTGTTCTGGCGGCGCTGATTGTTGCGATGTTGTTTTTGAGCTATCTGGTTTCGTCTGGATTTTATGGTGCGAAGAGCGAGCCGCCGCCGTTGTCAGCGCCGACGGGGGATGCTGGTGCGGCGGATGGTGCAGCGGACTTATACCGGATAGAGGGCGTAGAGATTACGCGGCAGAATGTGCAGCAGGTGATTAAGGTGCTGGCGCGTTCGGAGGGCTATTCGCAGACTGTCACAAACACATTATATTACGATGATGAGAGCAGCACGCAGAACGTGGTGCAGTATGTACGCGGCGGTGCCTGCCGCACGGATGTACTGCGGGGTGGTTCGGTTGCGGAGAGTTATTTGCGGGATGCGGAAAATTTCTATGCTTGGCAGCCGGGGAGCGGCAGCAGTTATTTTCGGGGAGCGGCGGGTGATTTCACGGCGGACAGCATGGCGATGCTGCCGAACTGGCAGACGGTCGCGTCGCTGCCTGCGGAGGAAATCACATCTGCGGGCTCGGTTATTTCGGGTGGAGAGCCGGTGCTGCTGGTTACGGCGGAGAGTGCTGAGCGCAGGGTAGAGTATGAGATTTCCACGGTGAGCGGCCTGCTGGTGGCGGCGCGTTACTACGAGGGGAGCGAGTTATCGCGTGATCTGCGGGTAACGGGTATTTCGATGGAGCAGCCAGAGGACGCACATTTCACGCTTCCTGACGGGACATCCATCCTGCCGTAGCCCCTCGCCGGGGGGGCGTCCTATGCGGACGGCGCCCCTCGCCGGGGGGCGTCCTATGCGGACGGCACAATTTTTTCGAGAAAAAATTGACTAAAAGCTTCATTTCGCCTGCGGGCGGGAGGGTACTGTGCATTCGGCAGCTGCGGCGTGGTCCGGCCCGCCAAAAGGATTGCGGACCGGACAGGGCGGCTGCTGTTATGGCTGTTTTGATAGGTTGAAGTTATCATATATGAAGCGATGATAAAAAAGAATGAGGTTATGGCATGAAGCGTTATCTTGACATTTCAGATGAAATTTACGCGCTCGGCGAACAAGCTGAGCGCGTTGTTGCACCCTATTTTTCCAGAATTGACCGCATTTGTGACCGCAACACGGAAAAGGTGCTGGCTGCATTCCGCAGCCACCGGGTAAGTGATAATTTGTTTGCCGGGACGACCGGTTATGGATATGATGATGCCGGGCGGGATCGTCTGGATGAAATTTACGCCGAGATTTTTGGTACGGAAGCGGCGCTTGTTCGGATTGGGTTTGTTAACGGCACACATGCCCTTTGTTGTGCTATGTATTCTGCGGTGAAGCAGGGGGACGTTGTGCTGAGCGTTACCGGCAGTCCATACGACACGCTTCAGAATACAATTACGGGCGACTATTACGGCAGCATGAAAAATTATGGGATTGAATACCGGCAGGTAGATTTGCGGGGTGGCTTGCCTGATTTGCCGCAGATTCAGCAGATGGCGGATTCGCCTGCTGTAAAGTTAGTTTTTATCCAGCGGTCAAAGGGTTATGCCGTGCGTGAAAGCCTGTCCTGTGAGCAGATTCGGCAAATCTGCGAGACGGTACGTTCAGTCAATCCAAATGCTGTCATTATGGTGGATAACTGCTACGGGGAGTTTGTGGAAGAGCTTGAGCCGACACAGGTTGGAGCAGATTTAGCGGCAGGCTCACTGATAAAGAATCCAGGCGGCGGGCTTGCTCCTACCGGCGGTTATATTGTGGGACGGGCAGACCTGGTAGAGAATGCGGCATATCGTTTGACCGCGCCCGGTATCGGCGGTGAATGCGGCTGTACAATGGGGCAGAATCGTTTGTTATATCAGGGGTTGTTTCTTGCGCCGCACACCACGGCGCAGGCGCTTAAAACAGCTATTTTTTGCGCTAAGGTGATGGAGCTGCTTGGCTTTGAGGTCAGCCCAAAGGCAGAAGAGGTGCGGCATGATATTATTCAGACGATTGCTTTTGGTGCGCCTGAACCGCTGTGCCGGTTCTGCGAAGGCATACAGGCGGGAGCCCCGGTGGATTCTTTTGTCACGCCGGAGCCGTGGGCGATGCCCGGCTATGATGATCCGGTGATTATGGCGGCTGGAGCTTTTGTACAGGGTGCATCGATTGAGCTTTCAGCGGATGCCCCGATGCGTGAGCCATACGTTTGTTATATGCAGGGAGGGCTGACATATTCCTCTGGCAAGGCAGGCATTTTGTTGGCGGCGGAGCGAATCAAAGGATTGAACCACCCGGCAGAAAAACCGGTGCGTAAGATTCTATAAAGATCTTTGCCGCGTGTCTGCCCTGGGGACAAACAAAGGCCGGGTTATACTGCTGTTTATCGCAGTGTAACTCGACCTTTTTGGGCTTGCTGTTATGAATTTGATTTTCGTTTTTTTAGGAGTAACAGAAGTTTAACGAAAGCAGCAGTTGACACAAGAAAAACAGCTGCTGAAAAATACCGGATTAGTTTTAGATTGATACCAAGATGCAAATACGATAAATAGACGGAATCCGTGCTCCATGTATAGTCATTAAAATTGTACTTTTCAAACCATTCGCTGAACATCTGTTCTGTCTGCTTATACTTGTCTGTATCAACTAAGATGTATCCGCAGGTTTTGTTGCTGTAGTGCAGTAATTCAGAAACAAAACCGTCCTTTTCCTCGGGGGTATATAGCATATCAAAAGATGGCATGATAATTGTATCATCTATTTTTCCCCGATAAAATAAGGAGTATCGTATTCCGGCGCTCGGGTCTAAGATTCCTTTTACCTGAAATGTATAATCCTGATACAAATAAGACAGCTTAAAAGTTTCCCCTATGCGGTAAGTGCTGCCGTAATTTGCGCCCAGCAAAATTGGAATATACGCTCCCTCGGAGAGATGAAAGTCACTTTCTTCCAGTAAACTGCCTTCCGTGCATGTCCATTCCATCTGATCCTGTACATTTTTACTGACCTGGATGCAGCCGATAGAATCGCTAAGTGATTCATTTTTTCTTACACTGTCCTCAGACATATGGATAAAAAGCCCTTCTGTATCGCTGTAAAGCGGCTGTGTACTGATTTCATTATACTGAAATTCTGTGGAATTTTTAATATCAGAATAGAACGATTTGAAACGCTCTAATGTCTTTTGGGAATTATCCGTTTCTAAAGGATTTTCTTCGTTCATAATGCGGATTTCTACGAAATCCTGATGCTGATCATAACGCAGCATTCGACTCACTAATAAGCACGCCGCCAATGAAAAGAACATCAAAAGTATGAAATGGAAAATACCAATTTTGTATTTGATTTGTCGCATGACCATCACCACTTAATAGAATTTGAATAAAAGCGAATAAATCTATTTTTTAGTTCTGAAAAGTCGAGGCCTGTCTTTTCTATCTACGTTTATAATATAGCATATTGAAAGAGTCGTGTCAATAATAATTCTAGCCAGCGAATAAAAAAGAACAAGAAAAAGGACCAGAGAAACAACAAGGTTTCAATGGTCCATTTTTTATCTGTACATTCAATATAAGGCGTTGGGGAAATCAGACGATAACATCCTCAAATCCTTCCCGCGCGGCTTTGCCTTGGAATCCTTCAAGGGCAACCCCTGTGCATTCATGGCAGCGAACCGCTTCGCCAAAGTCGGAAACGTCTTCTCCTGCAAACGAAACCGAGCAGTTCCGCAGTGTGACCTTGTCTGCGCGGCGCATCAGGAAGCCAGGGGAAACCATCTTTTCAATCCCTTGGCCGAAGCCCGGGCGGAGATCGTACAATCCGCGTTCCCATTTGCTGGTTTTCCGCAGGGTTACGCGGACATTTTCAAACAGCACATCCTCAATATGGTTTCCGTCTGCGCCGGAAAGGAATACTCCGTTTTCGCCGTCACAGGTAATGTTATAAAAACGGATATTCGAGATATGCCCGGACGGTACGCCCTCATTCCGGCTGTGTGTTGTAATTACAATCGGTTCCGCCGTGCCCCACCAGCAGTCGGCAAAACGGCGCGTTTCTATAATAATATTGGAGAAAGAGACATTTCTCACATTTCCGCCGTCCCGTATCTGGATGGAAATACCACGGTTGGTCCCGGTAACGATGCAGTTATCTACAATCACATTTTCAAAATCGCCGGTGCCCTCCGTGCCAATTTTCAGCGCGGCAGAGGTTGAGGTCAGCGTACAGCCTGATATGATGATATTACGGCAGGGCCCATACTCCATATTGCCCGCTGAGGATTTCAGACAAATGCAGTCATCCGCGCAGGTGACATGGCAGCCGATAATCCGTACATTACTGGAATGGTCTGGATCAATCCCGTCAGAGTTTGTGCAGTCCAGCGGGTTCAGTACGCGGATGCCTTGAATCAATACATCATCACAGCCCGCCGGGTGCAGCGTCCAGAAGGGGGAATTCTGCATTGTAATGCCTGTAAAGGAGATGTGATTGCAGTGCTCCACATAACACATGGTCGGGCGCGGGTAGAAATCCCCATTGAAATAATAGGGGCTTACACGCTTCATAAAAGCGTAAACATTGCCGTCGATTGCGCCCTGTCCTGTGATAGAAAAGTTGTCCGCATCCTTTGCATAAAGGAATGCATAACTTGGCTTGAGTGTGACCGGACGGTCAACCGCTGCCGCTCCGGAAACCGCAGCGTTCCCGGCTTCTGCGCCGTTGGGATGGAAATACGTTGTGATATCGGCATGTGCTTTCAGCAGGCTGCCCTGCTCCAGATGAAGGTCTACATTTGATTTCAGGATAATCGAGCTGGAATAATATGTATGACCGCCCTCCAGCACGACCTGTCCGCCGCCTGCTGCTGTGCAGGCGTCAATCGCCGCCTGAATGGCCGGTGCATCATTTTGGATACCGTCCCCTTTGGCGCCAAAGTCCAATACGTTGTACTGCATCAAATAATTCGCTCCTTTTTTCAAAATCTGGTTTGAAGGAAGGTTTTCACGCCGCAGCCGCTGCCGGAAGGGGGGCCCCATTCCGGCAGCACCGCGCCGCGTTTATTTTGGTCAGCCCATGACCAGATTCGGGATTACCATTGAGAACCACGGCACATATGCAACCAACAGCAGCGCGATAAAGATAGCCGCATAGAATGGCAGCAGTGGTTTGACCATATCCTCCATATCCATATTAGCAACCTGGCAGCCGGAAAACAAGGACGAACCGACCGGAGGCGTAATATTTCCTACGCCGAGGTTCATGACCATCATAATTCCGAAGTGGATGGGGTCCATCCCGAAGTTTTTCACGACCGGCAGGAAGATCGGCGCAAAGATCAGCACCGCCGGTGTAATATCCATAAACATACCAGCAGCCAGCAACAGCAGGTTAATCAGCAGCAGGATAACATATTTGTTATCTGAAACGCTGAGCAGTGCCTGTCCAATCGCGTTTGGCAGCCCGGTAAAGGACAATACGAACGACATGACCGCTGATGCTGCAATCAGGAACATAATGACCGCTGTCGTCTCACACGCATCGCGCAGGATACCAGGCAGGTCAGAGGGCTTAATGGATTTGTAAACCACCATTGCAAGGAAAATCGTGTATGCAACTGCAACCGCAGCGGATTCTGTGGCGGTAAAGATACCAGAGCTGATACCGCCGATAATGATAACGATCAGCAGGATGCTTGGAATTGCGTCAACAAAATATTTGATAAGCTCGGAAGCCGGAAGATACTCAGAAGTCGGATATTTGTTCTTTTTTGCAACAATGAATGCAACAACCATGCACGCCAGGCACCACAGCATACCCGGGACATAGCCTGACATAATCATGCCAACTACTGACGAACCGGAGAGAACCGCGTAAATAATCAGAATACCAGACGGCGGGATAATCAGCCCGGTCGGTGCGGAAGCGACATTTGCTGCCGCTGCGAACTTTTTATCATATCCGGCTGCTTCTTCCTCGGGCAGCATGACGCCGCCTACTGCGATAGACGCTGCAACTGCCGAGCCAGACAGTGCGCCGAACATCGTATTACCAACAATATTGGTGTGTGCAAGGCCGCCGGGGATACGTCCAACGAGTGCTTTCGCCAGGTTAATCAGCTTTTGAGCAATGCCGCCTGTGTTCATCAGCACGCCGGTGAGGATGAAAAACGGCACGGCCAGCAGGGAAAAGCTGTCTACGCCCGACACCATCTTCTGACAGGCAACAAAGGTAGAAAGGTCAAGGGGCAGTGCGACCGATACGGTCACCAGTGAGGAAACGATCAGGCTGATCGAAACCGGGACGCTCAGCGCGAGCATTACGAAGAAGCTGGCAAGCAGCAACAATCCAATTTGCAAAACATCCATTATTTAACGCTCCTTTCCTACTTTCCCGCCGGCTCGGTGCGCAGCTTGCTGATATCTTCCCAAATGAAAATCAGTGCATAGAACACCATCAGGATACCGCCGACAAGGATACTGGCATATACATACGGCATTGGCAGATGCAGTGCGGATGAAATCTGATGCCAGGTCGTTTCAACCAGATGCAGGTCGCCTGCAATCATGACGACCGAACAAAAGAGAATGACAATCACCTGCACAATAATATCCATCACAGTCTGCCCGCGCGGGGAAAACTTTTTCGTCAGCATATTGATCGACAGATGCTTGCGGCGGCCATAGGCATATGCGCCGCCGACCATTGTTGTCCAGACCAGCATGTAGCGCAGAATTTCTTCGGTGGTCGTAGAGGGGTTTTTCAGCACGAAGCGCGTGAACACCTGCCAGCAGACCGCTATAACCATGAATCCCATGATTGCAGTACACATGATCTCAATGACCTTGTCAATAATTTTACGCATGTTGCCCTCCTTACTTGTCCAGCCAGCTCTGGAAATCGGCAAAATACCGCGCATTATCCGCGTTTGCCGCACAGAATGCGTCCTGCTGCGGCTTCAATGCTTCAATAAAGGGGGTCTTGTCGATCTCGTAAAACTGTACGCCTGATTCTGCCGCGCCGGATTTGTTGCGGTCCACAACCTTGAGCCACTCGGTTTCGTGCGCCTGCCATGCGTCCTTCATGGAATCCACAAGCAGCTGCTGTTCCTCGGGGGTCATTGCGTCCCAGGTATCAATCGCAATAATGACAATATCCGGCAAATACTGGTGCTGCGTATAGGTATAGCTTTTGCAAACTTCACCATGTCCGTCATCGACGAGCACAGTCTCGTTGTTTTCCGCGCCGTCCAGGATGCCCTGCTGAAGTGATGTATAAACTTCACCGGAGGACATCGGGGTCGCTGAACCGCCCATATTGGTAATCATTTCTACCGATGTAGGCGAGTTCATGGTGCGGATTTTCAGGCCGCGCAGGTCAGCCGGGGATGCCGCCGGGCCGTCCTTTGTCGTGTAAATGGAACGCGCACCGGAATCAAACCAGCCGATTGCAATAAACCCATCCTTACGGGTGGACTGAAAAATTTCCTGCACCGCTTCGGAATTGTTCATCGTATTAAAATAATGGTCGGTAGACTGGAACAGATAGGGCAGTGAAAAAATAGAGTACGCAGGGTTAAACTGTTCCAGCGCACCTGCCGAAACCTTGGCAATATCCATAACCCCTGCTTTTACCAGCTGGATCATTGCGCTGTCGTCGCCGAGCTGGCCATTTGGATAAACGCTGAAGGTATATTTGGAATTTGCAGTCATGTCGTCACACAGACGGGTCAGACCGATATGCACCGGATGCCAGTCACCATGACCATGCGCTACAAGCAGATGATTCGGGTCCTGGCTTTGCATCCCACAGCCGGAAAGACCTGCCAGCGAAAAGACTGCTAAAGCGAGTGCCAGCATTTTTTTCATGCGTTTCATTCTTGTAACTCCCTTCGTTACTTTTTACTTGTGTGCGGCGGAAGGAGCCTCCGCCTTACCATCCCTTCACACGGCGTGCCGCTCACCGGCCGGACTTGCGGCGCACCGTGCTTTGTGATACAATCATTATATCAGAAAAGCAGCTGTTTCCACATCGTTATGTTTGTTTGATTCGATTGTGAATCTTGCTGTATAATCTGGCCTTTTGTCGAAAATATCCAAACCGATCTGCGTAAATTTATACAAAGTACCGAGAATGGAAGGGGCGCCGGTAAATGCCGAAAACAGACGATTATTCCTGGCTGAACAAGCATTATATGGAACGCCGGGACTTCGAGGCTGAACACGCTGTACACAGCCAATACCCGAAAATCGTGCCGCATTATCACGAATTTTATGAGCTGTACTTTTTCCTGACAGGGCACGCGGACTATGTGGTGGGTGACGTGCGTTTCCAACTGGAATCGGGTGACTTGCTGCTGGTGCCGCCGAACATTGTACATAACCCAGTCTTCCACGACTTTACGGTATTCTATGACCGTTATGTGGTTTGGATCTCTTCCGGGTTAATGGAACGGCTTTTCACAATAGACCCGGAACTGCGGCTGTTCCAGGAGAAAAATCGGGAAAACCGCTTTCTTTACCGGTCCGGAGAGGAGGGTTTGCGCCGTCTGCGTCCAGCTTTCGGTACGATATGCAGCGCCTATGAGGGGCAGCAGGCGTGCCGGAGAAGTGAGGGCATTGCCGCAATCCTGACCCTTTTAGCCGAGTATAACCGCGTGCTTTCGGGTCAGAATGAAAAGCTTTACCCCGCGTCCCGCGATACGCTGCTTACCGATATCCTGTGCTATATCCGCGAAAATCTGACGGGTGACCTTTCCCTTGATACCGTTGCCGAGGCCTTTTACACCAATAAATTCCACTTATCCCATGTGTTTAAGCAGGAAATGCGGATTTCCTTTTATCAGTACGTCATTCAGCTGCGGTTGATTGCCGGCAAGAATCACATTCTCGCCGGGATGCCGGTTGGACAGGTCTGGGACGCGTGCGGGTTCTCTGACCATGCCGGATTCTATCGCGCTTTCCGAAAAATGTATGGCGTGTCCCCGAGCCAGTTTAAGCAATTCCATTCGAGCCTGCTTGTAGGCTCGGATGCGGATGAGACGGCACAGAATTGAGCCACCCGTCCCGCCGTCCTTTTGGCGGGACGGGCAGAGTGCAGAAACAGATATCATTGCACCAAAATCCTTCGTCCCCGCCGCAGCGGAGGAAAGCTGCGGCAGCAGCTTGGGGTCTGGGGCGTGAGCCCCAGCGGGTGCAGGGCAGAGCCCGCCGGGTGCAGGGCAGAGCCCGCCGGGTGCAGGGCGGAGCCCGCCGGGTGCAGGGCAGAGCCCGCCGGGTGCAGGGCAGAGCCCGCCGGGTGCAGGGTGGAGCCCGCCGGGTGCAGGGCGGAGCCCGCCGGGTGCAGGGCGGAGCCCGCCGGGTGCAGGGCAGAGCCCTGCCGCTCCCCGCGTAGGGGCGGGAGTCCAGAGGGCAGCGCCCTTTGGCGTAACGGCAGACTTAGCACTAGCACCGGCGGGCGCGGTAGTCGCGCCAGACCGTTTCAAACCAGCTATCCCGAATAGGAATCGGACGCACCGGCACAAAATGTGAATGTGCTCTGTTACCCGTCCATACCGTGGTTACAATGCGGCTGCTTCCGTCTCCACGGGCAGGAAGCGCACGCAGACCAGAAAGCAGCCCCGGCAGTGGCTGGCCCTCCAGGCTGCATATCAGCCCAGCGCCACGGCTGCCGAATGTTTCCGCAGAAAGCTGCATCGCAGACAATACCGCCGCCTGCGTCAGCAGCGTGTCCCGAATGCGCAGCATCTGCGCAAAGCCGCCAGGCGCAGCCAGCGGATACCGGGCCGGGAAGTCCCGGAGTAACCCTTCGATTTCCGCTTGAAGTTCCGCCATTGCCGCAGGGTTGCGCAAATGCGCCGCCCTTTCACTCATGCGCTGCCGGAACGTTTGCAGCCAGTCGCGGCCTGCACAGCCGGAATCAGGATGTACCGGTATCCGCAGTAAAGTTTCCAGCCAAGGCTCCAAAGCGTGTGCTGCGGTTTCAAATTCCATTTTCATTTGGCGGAAGGGCTGTGCAGTTGTCGTTTCCGCAATGTGTTCAGCCGCTCGTAAAGAGCCTACTTGGGTAGAGTTCAGCGCCGAGCCGCCCGGACGGTATACCCCAAACGTCCCCGCACATTCTCCCGCCGCGTATAAGCCACGGATGCTCGTCTGCCAGTTTGCATCCACTGCAATCCCACCATTCGCGTGCTGGGCACAGACTGCTATCTGCATCGGCTGGGTGTACAGGTCAATTCCGTGCGCCTGGTAAAGCGTAACCGCATCCGGATTCATATGCGCCAGCCGCGCAATCGGCGTCGGCAGCAGTGCGCCGGAATTGGATAAATATTCTACCGTTTCCGCCGCCAGGCCGGAGAAATCCGGGCGCAGCCCCTTCGGGTCCGTGCGGAAATCCATATATACTTTGCGTCCAAGCTCGGCGGTTTCACGATGCACGATCAGGTCTATCAGCGATGAGCCGGGCACCTTGCGCACGTCAAACGGCCATTGATACCCTTTCAGAAAAACCGCGTCCAGCGCTGCCTCCGGCGTTTCAAAATAATCCGGCAGGAATTCCCGCTCTATGCCGTCCGCGTCCACCGAAATATACCGCGGCAGTACCTGCTGGTATGTGCCGGAGACATTCCAGCGGAACCCGGTGGAGGCCAGTCCATACTGCCACTCCTGCAGGTTCGCCATCTCCGCGCCCGCCTCGACCGCCAGCCCGGAAGCGCCCCGGTGCCCGCATGGATAAACAGACTGTGCATATACATCCGCCGGTCCGCCAGTCGCCAGAATGACCTGGTTCGCCGCAAACAATACCAGCCCGTCCGGACTGTGATCCCGCAGATCGACCGCTAGCACGCCGCGCACAGCGCCCTCCGACACCAGAAGACGGACTGCCTGCATCCGGTCGAAAATACGGACATCCTTTTGACGGACGCTCGCTTCTAATGCTTCCGTCATGTATTTTGAGGTCAGAGGCCCCGCCGATGTTCCGCGCTGCCGTGGGTCGTGGTCGGTTTTATAGCCTACATATTCGCCGTATTCGTTCGTCGGGAACGGTACGCCAAGATTCGCAAGCCGCATAAAACAGCGCAGCGAACATGCCGCCTCTGCAAGGGCCAGATCACCGTGGACACTGCCGCCTGAAAACAGCGTCTCTGCCATTTGCTGTACAGAGTCCGCGCCGTCTGACGCAATGGATAACTTGTAATAGGTCTGCTTGTCGCTGCCGGTGTTGCGGGAAGCCCCCATATTTATGCCCTCGGTCAGCAATGCGGTATCCGTGCGCCCAAAGCTGTACAGCCAATCAACGGCATTCAGCCCGGCGCAGCCCGAACCAATCACCAGCGTATCAAAGGCATACACCGGAAGCTCACGCCCGGCAAGGGTAAGGGTCGTTTTCTCCATATTCAAACATCCCCTTTTCACAGGCGGCGGATGTGGAAGCCGCCGTCTGCGTTCAGCACCTGCCCAGTGGCAAAATCCAGCCGTCCGCTCGCCGCTGCCAGCACGCAGGCTGCAACATCCTCCGGCTGGCCAAAGCGGCGGATGGGGGTCACGCCCTCATCTATCAGCTTTTGATAACGTTCGGCAACACCGGCAGTCATATCTGTCATGATAATACCGGGCCGTACCTCAAACACCGGAATACCATATTCCGCAAGCCGGTCAGCAAACAGCTGGGTCGTCATGGAAATACCGGCCTTTGAAATGCAGTATTCGCCCCGGTTTACCGATGAGGTGTATGCCGACATGGACGAAATATTCACAATACGGGGGGTGTAATCCTCCAGCCCCTGCCCAAGCAGGGCAATCATACGGTTTGCCCCCTGCTGGCACATGAAAAACGTCCCCTTGAGATTCACGTCTATCAGCCGGTCGAAACTTTCTTCAGTCGTTTCCAGAATGCCCAGACGGACCTTCGGGGCAATGCCTGCGTTATTTACCAGCAGGTCAAGCCGTCCGTATTCTGTGACCACCCAATCGAGCAGCCGGGTGCGGTCGTCCGTTTTCGAGATATCGCAGGCGGTATAGGCACAGTCGATCCCTTCTGCGGACAGCTTGCCGACGATCTCCTCGTCCGATGAGGCCGTTGCCGAAAGGACAACAAAATATCCTTCCCGCCCAAGGGCATGCGCGATTCCTAAGCCGATGCCGCGCCGCGAACCGGTCACTAATGCGATTTTTTTCATGGTGCAGCCTCCTTATGCGTTCTGTACGTCGCGCCGGTAAATCGGCAGATAGGCCTCGTCCCGGATGACACAGCCCGCAGTCGAGCCTGCCCGCATCAGCTCGGTGCATTTGCCGCAGGCGATACAGCATTTGCCCGGCTCCATCCCGCCGCGCAGCAGGATATCCCGTGCAAAAGTGGGATAAGCAAATGCCTCCCGCCCGAAACCTGCCAGCGTGCAGACGCCGCTTTCCAGTTCGCCTGCTGCAAGGTTCGCCGAGAATTGGCGCAGATAGCTCAGCCCGGAGGACATTACTTTCAGTGCGGGGAATGCACGCTGGATTTCGCCTACGCAGTGGGCCATCCGCGCTACCCCTTCGAGCGGGTGTTCGTCCGGCACATAGGGCCCGCCGTCATACGGACGGTTGACATGCGGATTAAAATATGGATTACCTATGGAAACATCAAGCAGTTTCATTCCCAGCGATTCATGCAGCACGCGCACCAGTTCTAACGGCTCGGAAAGGTCGATTTCGGTGCCTGCGCCCTCGCGCACGCCCCATCCATAAGGATACGGGAAACCATCATATACATTCAGCCGGGACGTTACAATGAAATCTTTCCCGGTGGCGGCCTGCGCACTCTGTACGCCGCTGCGCAGCAGGCGGGTGCGGTTGTCCAGCGTACCGCCGAAATCGCCCGGGCGGTTATATGCTGAAAGCAGCTCACTGTTCAAATACCGGTGACAGCACTTGATATCCACACCGTCAAAACCAGCACGTTCGGCAAGCGCCGCCGTCGTGCCGAATTTGTCGATCAGCCCATACAGATAATCGTCAGAAAGGATGCGGTCACTCGCAATGGGGGAATCTCCCTCAAAAATGGGATTGTTATAAGCAATCAGCGGCGCGGGTGTGCCCTCCGGCTTGGAGTAGCGGCCGGAATGGGTCGCCTGCAAAAGTACAATCGGTTCAAACCCGTTTTCACGCATACAGGTTTCCTTTATATCGGTCACAAACCGCTGATAATCGTTGAGGTTTTCTTCTGTCAGCCACAGCTGGCGCGGATTGGCACGGCCCTCGGGCGTGATTGCAGTTGCTTCCGCCCAGATCAGCCCGGCCCCGGAACGTGCAAACCGGTCATAACGGCGCAGTGTCAATTCACCGGGACGGCCGTCCGCTGTGCCGTCACAGCCTTCCATCGGCTGGATCGCAATGGAATTCGGGACGGTTTTTGCACCGATTTGCACGGGACGCTTTAGGATTTCTAAATTCTCGGACAGCGGCAGCGTCGTGCCGGTATGCGCAAGCGCCTGCCGCAGCTCGTCCAGGCTTTTATAATGGAATTTCTGATGCTCCAAATCAAACAGCTCCTCTTTCGTTTTTCACGATTTTTCATTCGGAAGGATTGTGCGCCCTTCCTAAGGAACTGTTCAGAAATAACTTGCGACAATCGCTTGCATCTTCTTCCGTCATACTTCGTTGCTTTTCCTTGACAGGCGTCAGCCTGCCTGCGGAAAAGCGCCTCGTCTGACGAAAGAATCTGCAGTGCGCTTGTCACAATTTCTTTCTTCACAGTTCCCAACGGCTGATTTTATGATATAATAATCCCGACAGGGATTGTCATACAAAGAAGCGGCGTAATATGTAAAATTTGTGCTGCGCTGAAAAGGAGAGCTTTCCGTGCCTGAACCAACATTGATCCGTGAATGCGCCCATAGGGACTCTGCCAGGCCTGTGCATATCCATTTCCATAATGCCTACGAGCTGCTCTTTATCAAAAACGGACGAATCCGCATTACCATCGACGGAATGGTATATGACGGCGGTCCGGGTTCGATATTCGTGATTGGCCGTTTTGAGGAACATACACTGACTATCCTTTCGGAAGTGTATGACCGCTGGTTTCTTATCATTGACCCGGACCGGATTGGTCAGCTGATTACCGACCGCCGTCTGCTTTCGGCACTGCGGAACCGTCCAAAGGATTTCTCCCACCGGTTCGACCTGGCGGCGGATTTGTCCCGTGTGGAAATACTTTTCACCCGCCTGCTGGAAGAATGTCAAAGCCCGGGCGCCTTTTCCGAGCTGATGCAAATGAGCCTGCTGCATGAACTATTGATCCTGCTTTACCGGGCAGACAGCGGGAAAATGTGTGAAGAACAACCAATCCCGCCCTCTGTACTGGCTGTGCAGGCTTATATTGAGGGGCATTATGCGGAGCCGCTTTCCATCAGCGACTTGGCAGCGCGGGTTTTTATGTCCTCCTGCCACTTATCCCATCTTTTCAAAGCGGCTACCGGATACAGCCCAAAGCAATATCTGGTGCTGAACCGGCTGGCCGGGGCCAAGCAGCTGCTGGCTTCAACAGATTTACCGGTTGCCGAAGTGGCACAACGGTCGGGGTATCCTGATGTGAATAATTTTATCCGCACCTTTCGCAAGGAGACGGGGCTGACGCCGCTGGTATACCGCAAACAGCAGCAGGGCTGATAAGGAAACAAGATTTACATATTTTTCAGCAAAAGCAAATGACCGCACCGGCGCAGCCGGCAGTATAATGAAAACAGGAAATCTGAAAAAAGCACGCCATATGTGAAAAGGAGCGGAACATGAAAAAAATAAGATTGGCAATCGTCGGGGCAGGCGGCTATGGGGATTACTGCCTCGGGCTGCTGGAACGTTTTGTTGATCCGGCAAGTTATGAGCTAGTCGCGGCAATTGATCCCTTTTACGAAAAAGCGCCCCGGCTGGAAAAGCTGCGGGCGGAAGGGGTAAGGTTTTTCCGTGAACTGGATGATTTTTATGCAGCGGACAGCTGCGAATTGCTGCTGATTGCAAGCCCGATCTACCTGCATCGGGAGCAATGCCTGACGGCTTTTGCACATGGTTCGCATGTGCTGTGTGAAAAGCCGCTTGCACCGACTGTGCAGGAGGCACGGGAAATCGGTGAAGCGGCGGAAAAGGCCGGGGTACGGCTGGGGGTCGGCTTCCAGATGTCTTTCTGCAAGCCGATACAGGATTTGAAGCGTGATATTTTGGCGGGTGTGCTGGGCAGGCCGCTCATGTTAAAATCTTATGTATCGTGGCAGCGGTTTGACAGCTATTACAATTCGCCCTGGAAGGGGCGGCTGCGCGGCCAAAACGGCAGCCTTGTCCTGGATTCGGTCATTACCAATGCTACGGCGCACTATCTGCACAATACGTGTTTTGTGCTGGGGCGTGATATGGGAAGCGCGCTTTTGCCGGTGGAGCTGCGGGCGGAGCTGTACAACGGTAAAGGGATTGAGAGTTTTGATACGGCTTTCCTGCGCGGCCGCTTTGAAGGGGGCTGCGAGTTTTATCTTGCGGTCACGCACTCGGGGGATAAGAACATTGACCCGGTCCTCCGGTATGAATTTGAGAATGCGGTCGTAACGGCTTCGGGCAATGATGATTCGGCTGAAATCATTGCAGCTTTCCGGGATGGTTCCACGAAAAACTATGGTGCGGCGCTGGGCGAATATCATGTTGCGGAAAAAATCCGTTCTATGCTGGCGGTGGCGGCTGATCCAAGCCGTGCGGTTGCCTGTACGGCATCGACCATTTTGCCACAGCTGACAGTTTGTAATGCGATTGTTGAGCAGTGCGACGTGAACCTGTTCCCGGCGGAGCGGATGGCGCGGGTCAGTGAGCCGGAACCGGGCTGGTTCATGCCGGGGCTGGCGGATGAGGCGTGGCGCTGCTTTGAGGCGGCGCGCCTGCCTTCGGAGTGCGGTCTGCCTTGGGCGCAGCCTGCGCAAACGGTCATATTAAAGGATTATACAGCATTTGGCTGTGCAAAATGCGAAAAGGGGTCAGTAAAATGATACGTGTATGCATTATCGGCAACTCTGGGCACGCGGCAACAGTTACGCGGGCTTTGCCGCGTTTGCCGCAGGTGGAGATTGCGGGCTGGTGCCGGGCCTGGGAGGGCGAACCTATGACCGAGGTGCTTGACGATTTCAAGAAGTTGGGGATTTCACCGGTAGAATATCCAGATTACCGGCGGATGACGGAAACGGAAAAACCGGATGTTCTGGTAGTTGACGGGCTGTTTTGCGACCATGAGGAGATGTCGATTTATGGGTTATCCCGCGGGATGCATGTTTATTGTGACAAACCGCTTGCGCTGAGCTTGGAGGGATTGGAGCGTGTGCGGGAGTGTGCGGAGCACTCGAAAGGGCTTCTTTGGGCGATGCAGACGGCGCGGTATGACCCTTGGTTTTACACTGCGAAATGCTTGATAGAAGAGGGGGCGATTGGCGAAATCCGGCTTATTTCGGCACAAAAATCCTACCGGCTGGGGCAGCGGGCGGCATTTTTCGGGCGGCGGGAGCTGCATGGCGGGCTGATTCCTTGGGTTGCCATCCATGGCATAGATTTCATCCGGTACTTATACCCGAAAGCAGCAAAGCGGGTATTTGCAAGCCATTCGGCCGTGGGCAACGGCGGCTATGGTGATTTAGAGGTCAGCGCCCAGCTGATGCTGGAAATGGAAAACGGGGTTACGGCGCAGGTCAGCGCGGACTATCTGCGTCCGGAGAACGCTGCAACGCATGGAGACGACCGTGTCCGCGCGGCGGGCGAGGGGGGCGTACTTGAGGTCAGGGACGATCAGGTCTGGCTGACGAACGCGCAGCATGACGGCCGCACTCCGATACCGCTGCGCCAGTGCCCTATGATCTTTGAGGACTTCATCCGCACCATCGAGGGCTGCGGCACGGGCCTCCTGAACTTATCGGAATCCCTTGAGGACAGCCGCCTGGCCCTGCTCGCCCGCGATTCTGCCGACCGGGGCGGGGTGCTGCGCTGCTGACGGGGTGGGTGCTCTGCTGGCGGGGCGGGCCCTGCGCGGGCGGCGCCAGAGGGCTCTGCCCTCTGGACTCCCGCAATTTTTTCGAGAAAAAATTGAGTAAAAGCTTTTTCTCCGCTGCGGCGGGGGAATGGGTGCGTTTTTTCCCTATATGCGTGCTGCCCCGCCCGCCAAAGGGACGGCGGGCGGGGTGGTTTGCTGCGGAGATTTTCCAAAATAAGAACCTGTATTCACAAGTGTTTAAGTGGGGTGTGAATACAGGTTCTAAAATTATCGTATTTAGAAAAATACAGCCTGATACGTTGGGACGGTTTCCGGCGCCAACGCGTCAGGCTGTATACAAAGGCTTAGCAGCTTGTTTGCCGCTTTACCAGCGGACGGCTTTTTCTTCAAAGGCAAGGCCGATTGCACCCGGTCCTGCATAGGTGCCGATTACTGCGCCTGCTGCATGGATACGTATTTTTATATCGCGCACCCGCGCTTTCAGCTCACCCGCGAGTGCAGAGGCGGCTGCGGGAGCATCGGCATGTACAATAATGACCTCATGCAGGTTAGCCGCTGTATCAATGAATTTCTGAATCAGCTTAGCAGTGGCTTGCTTATAACCGCGGCATTTTGCGATATCAGTCGGAGCACCTTCTAAAAAGGTCAGCAGAGGCTTAATGCCCAGCAGCTGGCCAAATACCGCGCTGATATTACCGATTCTGCCGCCTTTGCGTACATATTCCAGTGTATCCAGAAGGAAGTAAAGTGCTGTCGTATGCTGCATTTCATGCAGCCGGTCGAGGATTTCGTCGATGCCGCAGCCTGCACGCACCATATCGCAGGCGGTTTCGGCCAGAATGCCAATCGCAGCGGAAGCATTGCAGGAGTCAACGACATGGATCTCGGGTGCAAAACCTTGTTCTTTCAGCAGGTTTGCCGCCAGCTGTGCCGAGCGTACCGTGCCAGAGGAAACGCCGGTCACGGTGATACAGATAATGTGTTTAACGGCTGCATATTTTTCAAAAACACGCATAAATGCTTCCGGTGAGGGCTGGGAGGTTTTAGGCAGGCCATCCATTTTTGCCAGCCGCTTATAAAACTGCGCGGGTGACAGTTCAAGGCCGTCCAGCAGGGTTTCCGTGCCAAACGTCACTGTAAGCGGCACCATGGAAAAGCCAGCGGCTTCGGCTTGGTCGGCGGAATAATCACAGCTGGTGTCACTGATGACAACGATTTCAGGGTTAGACATGGGGCGCACCTCATTTTATCATAATTTTTGCCGGGCACGCTGTCCGGCCGGGGGATGCTGGTATGGATCAGAGGATCGTGCATTCCTCAAAAAAATGCTGCAGCTTGACAAGGCTGGAACCTAATACAGAGACTTCCTCCGGCGTCAGCACTTCCATTACTGCGTGGATCATACGGTCATGGAAGCCCTGATGATATTCATAGGCTGTCTGTCCGCGCGGGGTAAGGGAAACATTCACAACACGTTTGTCAGTCGTGTTGCGGGTGCGGGTAATCAGCCCTTTGGACTCCAACTTATCACACGCAACGGTAAGGGTAGCCAGCGTAATGCTGAGCGCCTTGGCAATGGCGGACATCCGGCTGCCGGGGGCTTCTCCGATTTTTTCAAGGATATGGATTTCTGTAATGGAGATCTCATTCCCAAGCCCTGCGGCGAGGGCGCGTTCTTCAATTTTGTTAATGCGTCCCCAGATTTCTACAAGAAAGGTATTCAGTTGATCGTAGACCTCCATGCCCGCACATCCTTTCATCAAGATATTTGATAAGACTAACTAAGTATAACATATTCTACGCGATTCGACAAGGGCTAATCTGCAATTTTCCAGAAAATTGGGTGGCCACAAGCGGGTATTGTGCTGCGCCCGGCAGGACGTGTGCAGTTCTATCTTGTCCGCCCGGTGCATATTTATGAAGCAAGACCAAGCGCCGGGCTTTCCGGCAGTGCGGCAGATGAACGGAGGGAAAATAAATGATCGTATTTGCAACCAGACTGACCGCGAAAAAGGCAGCGGCGGGGCTTCTGCTGCTCTGTGCGGTGGCAGTATCCGTGGGCTATCTGATGCCGGATACCGAGCCGGAGGCCGTGGCCGCAGCTGTATCAGCCGGGCAGGAGCCCGACCTGGGCATGAAGCTGAAGGGCAGCGAGGATTGTGTGCAGCTGCTGGAGGCCTGCGGGTGGGAGGTAGATCCCGCGCCCGTTTGTGAACAGGAGGTGCAGATTCCCGAGAGCTTTGATGCAGCATATCAGAGCTATAATGAGCTTCAGCAGACGCAGGGGCTTGACCTATCCGGCCATAAAGGAAAGCGGGCAACGCTGTACACCTTTACAGTCCTGAACCATCCAAGCGGCGAGGAGGGCGTTACGGCCAATCTGGTCGTGCGGAAAAAACGCCTGATTGCGGCTGACGTATGTTCGGCGCAGGTAGATGGGTTCCTGCATGGAATAACAGAGCATCCGGCATCCTGATGCAGGGCGGGAATCTTGTTAAAGGCACATCTGTCCGAGGGCTGCACAGGATGCTGGCAGGGGGGATGAATGCCCCCCTGTTTTTTTGTCGAAAAAACGCAGAAATGGTGGAAGAATGCCCAAAAAAACAGTTCCTTTTTTGTGAGTTCACTGAATCAACACAATAAATTGCACTTTTTTTGCCTGCACCTATTGTGCAAAATGCAAAAAAGTGTTAGTATATTATCAGCCGTAATTGTCGGGGGGCGGCTGCCTTTTTAGCAAAAGCCTGCAAAGAAGGGCATAAAACCCCGATAAGGGAAAAACAACATGTTATTTTGGGTATGCGAATCTGTTTTCATAAGGCTTAATGGAAGTCTCAGTGGAATTCTGCACAGTTGTGAGGCGCTGTCTTCCTTTGAAACCTAATAAAGGAATGGCTGCGGAAAATTGATGGTGCATGAATGCTTGTATATGGTTCCAGAGCCTGTGATACAGTTTCAAATCAGTGCTTGGACGCACTCTGCCACCTGGCCCGCTGTCCTTTTGGCGGGCCAGGCAGGGAGCAGAAACGATGATGAAGGCACCCATCCCCGCCGCAGCTTGGGGTCTGGGGCGTGAGCCCCAGCGGGTGCAGGGCGGAGCCCGCCGGGTGCAGGGCAGAGCCCGCCGGGTGCAGGGCGGAGCCCGCCGCTCCCCGCGTAGGGGCGGGAGTCCAGAGGGCAGAGCCCTTTGGCGTAACGAAAGGCTGTGCATTCACGAAAGGGGGGACGGGCCTGATTCGGTTGGACAAGCTGCTAACGCACTTTGGGTGCGGGACAAGGCGGCAGGTAATTGATGCAGTGCGCCGCGGGCGTGCGAAAGTCAATGGCAGGGTCTGCTGCGACCCCGCCGCAAAAGTGGATCCGGAACAAGATGAAATACAGTTCGATGGGGCCGTGCAGAGCTACCAGCGGCATCGGTACCTGCTGATGAATAAGCCATCAGGTGTGATTACCGCAGTGTCTGACCGGCGCGAAACCGTGCTCGACCTCATCCCAGAAAGCGAGCGGCGAGGCCTGTTCCCCGTCGGACGGCTGGACCGCGATACCGAGGGCCTGCTGATCCTGACCACCGACGGACAGCTGTGCCACGCGCTGATGTCGCCCCGCCGGCGCATCGAAAAAGTGTATCTCGCAGGCGTGAGCGGTACGCTGGCAGAAGATGCCCCCCAACAGTTCGCCAACGGGCTGACCCTGCGCGATGGTACAGCCTGCCGCCCCGCCGGACTGTCGCCCGCAGGGGACGAGCACGGCCTGGCCCTTTGGCGCATTACGCTGCAAGAAGGGAAATATCATCAGGTCAAGCGTATGATCGCTGCGGTCGGCGGACACGTGGAAACCCTCCGGCGAATTGCCGTGGGACCGCTTTCCCTGCCGCCCGGACTGCCCACAGGGCAGTGCCGCCCGCTGACCACAGAGGAGCTTCATGAACTTTTTCGGGCCGTAGGGGACGCCGAGTATCAGGGTTAGCCCGTTGTTTTTGGCACGGATTGGGCTGCGAAAGGGTCACAGAAAATTTTCACAAAAAAATTGAAAAATTTTTGTACAAAAATGATGGAGAGTGTGATATAATAACATAAATTGCACCAGAAATCTTTTTACCGTTTGTACACAATGTTGGGAACGACGGAAAATAACCGTGTGTTGGGCGCAGACGTGGCGGCAAGCGCTGCCGTCCGGCAGACGGATGCTTTCCGATACGGTCTTTAATTCAGGAGGGCGGCCAGGTCTGCCGCTTTGTCTGCCGGGTGCACGGCAAATGAAGCGGCTGGCAGCGCACCACGCTGCACCGGCTCCCACATCCCCGGACGAGAGCAAATAGAGAAAGGTGATATTGAGATGGCTTCAAGATTGTTTCAGTCAATTATCCTGCAAATGAAAGACACCGTAGACCGCACCATCGGCATCGTCGATGCGACAGGCGCGGTCATCGCCTGCACAGACCTGCCCCGTATCGGAGAAATGCGGGAGGATGCCGTAACCGAACTCGGCTTTGCCGGGGAAATGATCCGATTTGGCGGCTATACCTACCGCTCGGTCTCCGACCGTTCGACCCGGTTTGAATATGCGGTGTTTGTCCAGGGGGAGGATGAGCTGGCACGTTCGGTGTGCTCGGTCGTTTCCGTGGCAACGAACAATATCAAAACCCTCTACGATGAAAAGCACGATAAGGCAACCTTTGTCAAAAATATTATTCTGGATAACATTTTGCCCGGGGATATCTACATCAAATCCCGTGAGCTGCACTTCGGTTCTGATGTGCCCCGCGTGGTCTTCCTGATCCGTCAGCTTGAGCGCGCCGATGTGGCTTCTATCGATGTGGTGTCCGGGCTGTTCCCGGACAAGCAGAAGGATTTCGTGCTCCATATTTCAGAAACCGATATCGTGCTCGTCAAAGAGGTCAAGCCCGGCAGCGAGATCCGCGACCTGAACAAGATTGCCAAATCTGTCGAGGAGGCGCTTTCGTCTGAGCTGATGGTCAAAACGATTATCGGCATTGGTTCGATTTCCACGCAGATGAAGGATATTGCTGCATCCTTTAAGGAGGCGCAGGTTGCGATTGACGTTGGCGGGGTATTTGACACCGAAAAATCCATTATTTCCTTTGAAAACCTGGGCATCGGCCGTCTGATTTATCAGCTGCCGACCACACTCTGTCAGATGTTCCTGACCGAGATTTTTAAGCGTGGGTCGATTGATTCGCTCGATCAGGAAACCCTGTTCACGATACAGAAATTCTTTGAAAATAATTTGAACGTATCCGAAACGTCCAGAAAGCTCTTTGTACACCGCAATACGCTGGTTTACCGTCTTGAAAAAATCAAGAAGCTCACCGGCCTTGACCTGCGCGAATTTGACCACGCTATCGTATTCAAGGTTGCGCTGATGGTGCGCAAATATCTGGCCAGCCGCGAGGAAGGTTCGCTTTGATTTTTTGGGGCCCTCTGCTGCTGTGCAGCCGTGCGGCAGGGCGCCCTGCGGCAAAGCATCGGGCTGATAAATTTCAGGCGTGCGAGGCGCGCTGAAGGAGGCATAAAACCGTGATCAGAATGAGCGACGTCAGCATGGTGTACGACAACGGCACACGGGCCGTACATAAGGCGACGCTGCGGATTGATGAAGGGGAGTTCGTATTTTTGACTGGCTCGTCCGGTTCCGGCAAATCGACCCTTATCAAGCTGCTGACTGGCGAAATCCGCCCGACATCGGGACGGATCGTTGTCAATAATTATAATATCGGAAATATTAAAAAGCGTGAAATCCCCTATCTGCGCCGCACGCTCGGCGTGGTTTTCCAGGATTTCCGTCTGATTCTGGACAAGTCTGTGTATGAGAATGTTGCATTTGCTATGCGGGCAATCGGCGTGCGAAACCGTGCGATCCGCAAGCGTGTGCGCTACGTGCTGGAGCTTGTCGGGCTGAACGACAAAATGGATGTGCGCCCGCAGGAGCTTTCGGGCGGTGAGCAGCAGCGCGTTGCCATTGCGCGTGCGCTGGTCAATAACCCGCGCCTTATTATTGCAGACGAGCCAACCGGCAACCTTGACCCGGCACGCTCGCTGGAGCTGATGACGCTTTTTGAAAAAATCAACGAGCTGGGCACGACGATCCTGATCGTCACGCATGAGAAGGAGCTGGTTGATAAGTTTGAAAAACGAGTGATCGTCATCAACAATGGTGAGATTATCAGTGACCAAACAGGTGGGTATTACGAATATGAAGAACCGTATGAGCTTTAGCTATTTCCTGAAGGAGGGCGTGCGCAGTATTTTTCATCACGGGTTTATGAGCTTTGCGACCGTCAGCATTATCCTGGCGTGCCTGCTGATGACCGGCAGTGTGACGCTGCTCTCTTTCAATATCAATTTGGCGATTGAGGATCTCCAGTCGCAGAGTGAGATCATTGCCTGGGTGGATGAAAGCTACACAGGCGAGCAGGCCCGGGGCCTGGAGCGTGAGCTGCTGGCGATGGAGAATGTTGCATCGGTAGTTTATGAATCCAAGGATACGGCGCTTGAGCAGTTCCGGGAGCAGCTGGGCGAGGAATCCCGGCTGCTGGATGATTTTGATTCGGCGCATAACCCGCTGCGCGACGCATACCATATTACGCTTGAGGATGTATCGCTTGTGCGGCAGACCCGCAGCCAGCTCCGGCAGCTGGAAGGGGTTGCAGATACTTCTTCCAGTGAGGATACGATCACGATCCTGCTGCGTGTGCAGCGGGTGTGTCAGGTGGTTTCTGTCGTGTTGGTTGTAGCGTTGGGCGCGATTTCTATTTTTATTATATCGAATACGATCAAGCTGGCGATGTTTTCGCGGCGGGACGAAATTGCAATCATGAAGATGGTGGGGGCAACCAACTGGTTTATCCGCTGGCCGTTCGTGATTGAGGGCCTGCTGCTCGGTCTGGTTGGCGGCGGCCTGGCGTTTTTTGCGCAGTGGGGCGTGTATATTGAGTTCCACCAGATGGTCAACAGCATTTTACCGGCGTTTGACATGGTGAAATTTGATCTTTTGCGGCCGTATATCCTTGCAATTTTCTTAGGGGTCGGCGTGATTGTCGGCATTGGCGGTTCCACGCTGTCCATGCGGCGCTTCCTGGATGTATGACGGAGCCGCTCCCTGGGTTTCGCCTGCGCGGCGGGCGGTCCTGCGCGGACAGCGCCAGAGGGACTTGTCCCTCTGGACTCCCTTCCATCGCCTGCGGGCGAGACGGGGGAGTGGTGCAGCAGCCGGGGCAGCAAAAGCATATGCGTAAATCTCATTTTTGGATGTGAAAGGAGTTTTTTCATGTTATCTCAGAAGGCGGTCAAGCGCGTGGCGGCAATCATTGCTGCGGTGCTGGTTGGCTCGATGCTTTTCTCATTGGTGGCAGGCGGGCTGGCTACGGCAGGCGCGGCGACAAGCTCGCAGCTGAAACAGCAGCTCTCCCAGATAGAGAATCAGCAGAAAAAGGTGAAGGAAGAGATTGCCGCGCTGAACAAGCAGGTTGAGGCAGTTTCGGAAAAGAAAGCCAAGCTGGAGGAGCAGATGACGCTGACCGAAGACGAGATTACAACGGTCGAGGGGATTATCACCGAGCTTGAGGGCGAGATTAAGACGACCCAGCAGCAGCTTGTTGCGGCGCAGCTCCGTCTGGATGAAATGCAGGAGACTTTTGAAAAGCGCATCCGGAATATGTATGAGCAGAGCGATACCAGTTATCTGGATGTAGTGCTGGGGTCGGATTCATTCAGCACGATGATCGAATACATGGAATATGTTTCCCGTATCATGGACTATGATAAAAAACTGCTTGAGGAGTATGAGGCGGCACGTGCGGCAGTTGCTGCTGCAAAGGCCAAGCTGGAAAGCGATAAGGCCGAGCAGGAAGACTATAAGGGAACGCTTGAGGTCAAGTATGACGAGCTGGACGTTCAGCGTGCCGAACAGCAGAAAATACAGGACCAGCTGGAACAGAACGTAGAGCTCAAAGAAAAGGAAAGCAAGCGGATGGAGAGCGAGAAGTCGGCGATCAACGCGGAGATTGCTGAGATCAGCCGCCGGGAAGCAGAGGCTGCACGCAAGGCGGCGGAGGCTGCAAAGGCAGCAGCAGCCAGCGGCAGGAGTGTCAGTACAAGCGTACCGACTAGCTTTAATGGCAAATTCAGCTGGCCGCTGCCGTCACGCGGTACGCTGACCAGTTCCTATGGCTGGCGTAACCTGTGGGGCAGCAAGAACTTCCATTCGGGCACTGATATCGCGATGCCAAAGGGCACGACGATCATGGCGGCAGCCGCAGGCACGGTCGCTAAGAGTGGTATGTATAATTCCTATGGCAACTATGTCGTTGTCAACCATGGAGGCGGTGTGATGACTGGCTACGCGCATATGTCGCGCCGCAGCGTTTCCGTTGGGCAGACGGTATCCGCAGGGCAGAAGCTGGGCGAGGTTGGCTCGACCGGAAACTCTTCGGGCAATCATTTGCATTTCCAGGTGTTTATCAATGGTTCTACGGTAGATCCGATGAAGTATTTCAGCTAATTACATAGTAATGTGACAGCGGGGGGAGGACAGAGGTTCTTCCCCCTGATTTTGCAGGCAGCGGAAAAGCAGCTGTTCCTTTTGCTGCGGCATTTGCAGGGGGCGGGTGTCATGACATGGCCTGCTGTGGCATACAATAGAGGAAGGCATTTCAGGGGAGGTACATAGGTTCAATGGATGAGAATGAAAAGCGGGCTGCGCGCCGCGGTGCAGTCATGGGTGCGGCGGTCATGCTGGCAGTTTGCCTGCTGGCAGGCTGGCGGCTGCTGCCTGGCTATGGAAGCCACCTGCAGATGATGATTAAGTTGGGGCAGATTGTGGATACGGTAGACCGGAATTATGTGGGGGATTTTGAGTCAGAGTTGTTGGGCGATATGGCCGCCTATGGTATGATCCGTTCGCTGGATGATCGGTACAGCACTTATCTGCCGGCAAGCACGGTGGAAGCATATGAAGCAAACAAATACGGTGAGACGTTTGGTGTAGGGATTCAATGCGTGTGGGATGAGGAACGTCAGGCGGCGCATGTATATCGGGTGCTGGAAGGTTCATCAGCGCTGGAGCAGGGGCTGGCTCCCGGTGATTGGCTGATTGCGGCAGACGATGTCACGGCGGCAGAGGACGGTTATGATGCTATGGTTGCTGCAATTCGCGGTGAGGAGGGGACAGAGGTAGCGGTCACCTTTCAGCGTGGGACGGCAGCGCCTGAAACACGTATGATGGAGCGACGCCGTCTGACCCAGCTGATGGCAGAGGGGGAGTTGCTGGACGGCGGGATTGGGCTGATTCGGATTTTCAGTTTTCATCAAGGCGTGTCGGAGCAGTTCCGGGCGGCATATGAAGCGCTGCAAAAGCAGGGCATGGAAAAGCTGATTATTGACGTGCGGCATGATAACGGGGGGCTGGTTTCGGAGATGGCTGAGATTGCGGATCAGTTTCTGCCGGAATGTGACATTATGATTATGCGGCGTAAGAATGGGCATGAGACCCGTAAAGTATCTGATGCGGCGCAGGACCCTATCCCGATGGCGGTACTGGTGGATGAGCAGTCATATTCGGCAGCGGAGTTTTTTGCAGCGCTGATGCAGGAGTATGGGCGGGCTGTGACAGTCGGAGAACAGACCACCGGGAAGGAACGGGCACAGGATACCTATCATTTAGCGGATGGGTCGGCAATCGTACTCTCGGACCGGAAGTACCTGACGCCGCAAGAGCGTGCCCTTGGTGAAACCGGCATGACGCCGGATATTCTGGTGGCGCTGCCGGAGGGGACGAATTTTTATTTCATGAGCAAGGCGGAGGATCTTCAGCTGAGTGCAGCGGTAGAAGCATTGCAGGAGGGCGGAAAATGACAGCCTATTTTGACAAAAATCTGTTGTAGGCGGTACGCTGAAACCACGAAAATGTGAAAATTCCGTAAAACACATCCGACCGCCTTGACATTGGCGGCCGGAGTTTTTATAATAAGGGGTAATGTGACCGGCCTGTCCCTTGCGGCGCACTGCCGGGCGGGGCCGTTTGTGCCGTGCGGCATCGGCTTCTGAACAGGCCAAATATGGAAAAGAAGGGTTTGACTTATGGCGAAAGAATTTAAGCTGACACAGGAAAGCCTCGACAAGCTGGTCGATGAGCTGGAATATTTGAAGACAGTACGCGAAAAAGAGGTTGCTGAACAGATCAAGGAGGCACGTTCCTTCGGTGACTTGTCGGAGAACTCCGAGTATGACGAGGCAAAGAACGAACAGGGCAAGCTGTACTCCCGTATTGCGGAGATTGAGAATATTATTGCACATGCAGTGATTATTACCGATGACTTGTATGCGGCGGATGAGGTATCCCCTGGCTGCTGGTTCACGGTGGAAGATTTGGAGTTCGGCGATGTGGAGGAGTATCATTTTGTAGGTTCTCAGGAGGCCGATCCGATGAATGGTAAGATTTCGGATGAATCTCCGTTCGGTAAGGCGATGCTTGGGAAAAAGATTGGTACAGTAGTGGAAGTCGAGGCGCCTTCCGGCGTTATCAAATACAAGATTATAGATTTGAAAAAGTAGACTTTATCCACTGTTTTCAGATGGAGCCGCTTTCAGATGAAAACGGTGTGAGAGGGCAGGAACTTCAGAGAATAATAAAAACCAAAAAGGTGATATTTGAATGGCAGAACAGATGATAAACAACCATCCGGAGGAAGCAGCTGATTTGAATGAGCTGCTTCGTATCCGGCGGGATAAGCTCACGGAGCTTCAAAATGCGGGTGCAGATCCCTTTGTTCAGGTACGTTTTGAGCGCACGCATCATACAACGGATATTACTTCCCGCTTTGAAGAGCTGGAAGGGCATACAGTGCGGCTTGCAGGGCGTATGATGTCCAAGCGTATTATGGGTAAGCTGACGTTTGCGGATTTGTCCGACCGTTATGGACGGTTGCAGCTTTGCGTAAAGCGCGACTTGCTGGGTACAGAGGAATATAAGGCATTCAAAAAGCTGGATATCGGCGACCTGATTGGCGTGGCGGGAGAGGTGTTCCGCACGCAGAAAGGTGAGATTTCGGTACGGGTCGATGAACTGACTCTTTTGTCGAAAAATTTGATCCCGCTGCCTGAAAAGTGGCATGGGCTGAAGGATACGGATATGCGTTACCGTCAGCGCTATGTTGATTTGATTGTTAATCCGGAGGTGCGTGATACCTTTGAAAAGCGTTCGGCAATCGTGCGGGAGATTCGCCGGTTTATGGACGGTCGCGGATTTATGGAGGTTGAAACGCCTTGCTTGAATACCATTCCTGGCGGTGCGGCGGCAAGACCTTTTATTACGCACCATAACGCGTTGGATATTGATATGTACATGCGCATTGCGACCGAGCTGCATTTGAAGCGGCTGATTGTGGGTGGCTTTGAGCAGGTATATGAAATTGGCCGTATTTTCCGCAATGAGGGAATGGATACCAAGCATAATCCTGAGTTTACGACGATTGAGCTGTACCAGGCATATACTGACTATCAGGGTATGATGGATATTACAGAGGATATGGTTGTGCATGTATGCGAAAGCGTGCTGGGTACGACAAAGGTAACATATCAAGGCACGGAACTGGACTTTACAAAGGGCTGGAAGCGTATGACGATGGCAGAGGCTGTCAAGGAGTACGGTGGACTGGATTTCATGTCGATGGATGGAGAACAGGCATTGGCAGCTGTGAAGGAAAAGGGTCTTGCGCCAGAGAAGGGCAAGGAAAGCTGGGGCGATCTGCTTGCGATGTGCTATGATGTGTATGTGGAGGAAAACCTGATTCAGCCGACTTTTATTACTGATTATCCGGTAGAGATTTCGCCGCTGGCTAAGCGGAAGCCTTCTGACCCGCGGCTGACGGAACGGTTTGAATGCTTTATATATGGCCGTGAGCTGTGTAATGCATTCTCGGAGCTGAATGATCCGATTGATCAGCGGGGACGGTTTGAACGGCAGGCAGCGCTCCGTGCAGCGGGTGATGACGAGGCGAATATGATGGATGAGGACTTCCTGACTGCGCTCGAATATGGTATGCCGCCAACAGGAGGCATGGGAATGGGTATTGACCGCCTTGTGATGTTCCTGACGGATAGTGCTTCTATCCGGGACGTTCTGCTTTTCCCGACGATGAAACCGCTTGAAAATTAAGTTGCTGAAAACGTTCTGATATCAATGAAATATGCGCGTTATCGCATATTTGGATGATGAAATGTTATAGAAAATGAGTGGCGTTTTCTATCTTACCCCAGTGTTACCCCATTTCATTTCGAGAATTGACCGTCTGTGAGGGTTTGCAGGCGGTCGTTTTTCGGTGATTCGAGCTAAAGAGATAAAACATTGTGTGAAAGGAGTGTAATCCATGGAACCTGATGTCCAGCTTCCCAGTGTAGGGAGACAACATATTTGAGAATACTGGGAAAGGGCGGGTATGTCGGGGAAACTCTGTGTAAACCTGATAAATCGCCGGGAAGGGCGTGAGTTCAGAACATTTCATCCCATTATGCTGTATGGTCTTCTCAGAAAAGTTGTCCCTGATTCAAAGGGACTTTAGCGGTGCAAAGTGCGAGCTGAATCGGCGCGTATAACGCCTTCAGAGCGGTGCTGCGCAGGCACGCGCTACAACTGAATAAAATGACGTAAAAGCCCCCGAAGGCGCACATAGCGGCGTTTTCGGGGGCTTTTGGGCGTTGTAGTAGAAAAGAAGACTGACGGCCCATATCAGGTACTGCAACGGTATTTTATGACGTAAGGCGGTTTTCTCCGCTGCTTCGTGGCAGCG
>CAJUSB010000018.1 GCA_910589115.1 uncultured Clostridia bacterium
TCTATATTTTACATCATATCTCCCTCTTTGACAATGATTAATCGTTTTCTATATGATTGAGATTATCTTCCAGCGCCCGTGTAATAAACTCGGAAGCATTCTCCTGCGTCGGTGCTTGCATAAAGTCGGAATATTCAAACAGACCACGGCTTAACGGAAACTCCCGCGTGAGCTGTTCAATTAACTCTTTCTGTTTTTCCGTCGCAGGCAAGTTTTTGTTGCCCGGATCGATACGCTCCGCACCATCGCGAGTGGCAATGTAGTTGACCATGTTTTTCAAGTGTGCGGGGGCGCGCTTCGATTTTCCTTTAATGTACGGACACTTAAAAATCAGTCTCGGCATAAATTTTTACATATTCACCGACCATTCTGGAATGCAACCGTGTCTTTGAATGTAATGCTGCCGTTCGACTTTTTTACGTCGCGGACGCATTGACCGCGCAGGCGGTCAAGATCATCTGCATTGATTTCCAGACCGACTGCCAGCACGTTCATCATCATCGACAATTCCACAGTCATCTTGAACAGCAGGCGAGCGATACGGTTTTCGCTGTCCTGCACCGTGCCGCACATCGCTGAAACCAATGCAGGCGGCAAAAAATCATCGCTGTTCTTTGCGGACAGGTAGCCGCAGTAAAAAACAACGCGTTTTCCACGAACTCGTTTTTGCTCTGGCTGTTTGTAAGTTTCATCGCCGCTGCAACTTTCCGGTCGGTTTCCGGCGAAATCCGCATCTGAAACCGAACTTTTTCATCTGGCATGAATTTTCCTCCATTCTTTGCATAATGTCACGATTGATGCCGCGAAATTCCCGAGAACGGTGGAGATTTCTGGCTTTCGTGATGTCAGAGGTGGCAACGCACCCCAAAAAGTGATGTCACGCGATATTCTCTGAAACGTTGCCCGAAAGCCGCAAAACGCCCGGAATCCGTAACTTCCCGACCCGCATTGCGGGACGGTGTGACTCGCGGTGATGCCACCGCTTTATCCTGCACCAAAATCGACCCTCCCCAACGCCCCCAAAATCGCGGTTCCCGTCCTCCTGCACGTTCCCCCACAAAGCCCCGGACAGCCGTTTTTCCCGTCCACTGGGACAGGGATGCCACCCTCGCCGGAAAAACGCGACACGGGGCGCGACGTTCGGCAACATCGCCGAACTCGTTCGAGAGCCACGCGGCAAGGGTGTTTGGGCGTTTTCGCACGACTCCATCAGAGCGAAAGCATCGGGCCTTGCTCGGAGTCGTGCTCCAGTGCATCTATCTCAGGAACCGTCTGCCCAAACGCTGCCAAATCGAGCTGCCTGCCAACCAGCCTTTCCTCGAACCGGGCTTCGTACCGTTCTGGGGCGAGCCCATTTTTTCGGTAAGCGTGATAGACCGCCGTGGATACGTCCTTTATCGAGTAGGCTTTCCAACCTTCTGCGGGATCGAGTGCAGCGGCTGTCATTTCGTCAAAGTTCAGCCGGAACACCCCTGTGACTTTGCCCGGATCTTCCATCCGATGTGCCGCAAGAAGTTCGTACTGCTCGCCAGTGATCGGTTTCAGATCAGCGAACGATTTTTCAAGGGACGCTGCTGTCAGCTCCTGATCCGGCTGGGAATACCGGCGCAGGAACCTGCCAACGTCTAAGAATCCCTCGCCCTGATCCAGCTGATAGAATCGGTCTGTCCCGCTTTCCCGCACCTGAAACGCACTGTATTTCCGTGCCGCTTCACGCTCAGCCAGCTCCGCAGCATACTCGTCATCGATGCGCTGACGGATACCCCGCTGCACTTCCTGCGGGACGTTCTCTGTGTAGAGCTGCATGAGCATCTCCTGCATTTGCTTCTCTACACTGGTACCTTGCTGCTCCAGCACAGCAGACAATGCTTCCATTTTATATTCGTGGAGCCATAACTCCAGTTGGACATCTCCGCTCATAATACTGCCCTCCAATTTCCAGAGTTTTTGATTCTCCTTTTTCAAACGCCTGCGAAGCGGCGCACACCTGCTTTGGAAAGCTGGGTGGGGCACGGATGCCAAAGGCATCCGAAGAACGCGACACGCGGCGCGACGTGCGGCAACGGCGGCGGACAGCTCCGCCCATCAGCTTTCTGCTCCGGTTCCCGACGTGTCGCCTGCGGAAGCCGGACGGGTCGGGCGTACCGGACGCGGGCGCTGCTGGCGAGGCGGACGCTCGTCGCGGTCCGCCATGCTTTCGATGTACTCGCGGGTCTGGGTGGGAACGTACTTTTCGTACAGCTTCCCCATGAAATCGTCCAGCTCCGCTTCGAGCGTCGAGTCTTTCCTGCTGATGTAGAACTCAAGCGCCCGCAGCTTTTCCTGTTCAAACTGCACGGTAATAGTTGCTTTTTTCATCTTGCACCTCCAAATTTTTAGCCGTTGGAGCCGACTCACATCGTCGGCCCCATGAGTTCCTCCGCTTCCTCAAAGGCTGCGAAGTCTTCGCAGAAACGCTCCATTTCCTCCGGCTCCACACCACAGATTACGATCTCAAGGCCATGATCGGCGCTGCGGATTTCTTTGACCTGCGCGTTCAGAAGGTCAGAATAAATCTCCCGACCGGTATCGGTCAGCTTCAGCAAGTCCGCCGGACAAATCACAACGGATTCCGAGTCCCTCTGTTCATGGACGAGGACAGCGTCTTCCGATTCTTCCAGCTCTGCCAGCCGGGGCAGGATGCTGCCGATCCGCTCGCCTGTAAGGGCAGCCATCTTGTCATCCATAATTGTGCATCCACCTCCTGAAAATTAGGGTAAATAATAGCGTGGGTTCGTCCTCTGGTTGTTGACCCGCACCTCAAAATGCAGGTGCGGGCCGGTCACTCGGCCGGTCGCGCCTGACAAGGCAACCACGGTTCCAGCCTGGACTTCCTGACCAGTACGGGCGGTCAGCTGGGAGCAGTGCGCATACACGGTCCGCAAATTGTTCGCGTGCTCAATCATGATGTAGTTGCCATAGGTGGCCTCATAGCCTGCGACGATCACTGTCCCGGGCAGCGCCGCGCGGACAGGCGTCCCCTGCGGCACCGCCAGATCCATTCCGCTGTGACCGTCAGACTGTCCGCTGATCGGGTCGATGCGATAGCCAAATTCTGAGGATACGATACTGCGCCAGTTCACGCCGACCGGAGAACAGAAACCATCCGCCCCGACGTATGGCGCGTTATCGCCGGTTTCCCAGCTCTCGTCGCCGCTGGGCGCACCGTATTTTATCAGGCTGTAGACGCTTCCGGCGTTGGCCTTTTGCTCGGCGGTCACCTCCGTTCCGAGAGCTTCGCCGATTTTCTGATAGACCTCGTCCAAATCCGTGATAGGCGTTGCCGCCATAATCACGCCCTCGACTTTGACCTCGTTGCCGTCGCTATCTGTCTCGGCGATCGTCCCGGTTGTTTCCTCGAAGGTCGCAAAACAATCCACAAATTTCTGATAGATGTCCGCATCGAACGGCGCAGGTTCTTCAGCTCCGAAAAACAAGGCATAAAAAATCGCCTTGACACGGATTTCGTCAAGGCTTTCGTCGCCCTCGGTGCGGTCGCCGATCTCCTCCAGCAAGGTGTCCAGCTCGGCGAAATGCGCACGCATATTTTCGATAGATGCTTTATATTCCTCCGGTAAATCGTCGGGAAGTGCAATGCTGCTGAAGCAAAATTCTGCCGCTGAGACATTGTGTTCCGCTGTGCCCGCAGCCACAGAGCAGATGAGTGCAAGCAGTACAATAATCGGCGACAGGATCGCGACGATGCACCAGCCGATGCCCTTTCGGGTATTTTCATCGGTCAGTGCGAGTGCCGCAGCCTTCGCCAGAATCGCTGCCGGAGCTGCCATAAATCGTCACCTCTTTTCACAGACTTATAACAGGCGAGCTGCCCTGCTCCTGCGCTGCGAGTTCCTCGCTGTGCTCGCGGGCCTGATTGAGAATCGCGGTATCAAATCCGCAGTCGTGATAGCCTTCTTCAATCGTGGCGTAGTAGTAGCCGGAAGGACTTCCCAGCTCATGGCCGGGAGTCATGACGTATACCATCGCGCTGACCGTTTCGCCGCTTTCCAGCTGAAAATCCATCTGCTCCTTCCCGTAAAAGGACGGCCAGCCCTCGTAACGGTCGAGGGCGTGTTCGTCCTTTTTGCTGATCTCCCACAGCAGGATCGGTACGGAGCTGCCCTCCTTCGGCTCGATTGTAGCGACCGCACTGGTCGGCGAGCCGCGAAACAGCAGTTCATGGTCTTTCAGTTCGGCCGTTCCATAGACGGTCGCGTCCGGACAACGGTACGCCATCTGCGCATGGTTGAGGTTGCTTCCATAGGCGGCGTATAATTTTTTCATTCGCAAAAACTCCTTACATTGACATTGAAAAACCGGAGGAGTGATTTTCCTCCGGCTCTGGTTCCTGTGTTGCAGGTGTGGGGGCTATCAGCTGGGGTGGCTGGGCTTCCTGCGCGTGCTGCTGCCGCAGGCGTTCCTTTTGACGTACTGCCTGCGCAGGATCTTTCCACGCGATGTTCCCTTCGAGATGGTCAAGCAGGTGCTTCCGTGCCGTTTTGAACTCGTCGCCAATCATCCCAAGCCGCAAAAGCCAGACACGGAAGGTGTATTTCTCGTTGTCCGAAACCGTTTTGGTCGGCCTTGCGGAGCGTTGATTGTGCGCCTGCGCCGTGATCGCCAGACAGAATTGCAGATACGCTTTCACCTTCCCAGCGTGCAGAATGCTGTTAAACGCGCGAAACTCAATCGTGCCTTTTTGAAACACGGAATGAAGGTTGAGGCAATGGTAGCGGCTCGAATGATAGTGCTCTCCACTGCCGTCATAGCCGTTGTACCACAGCCTTTTCAGCTGTTCCATTTCCTTTGGCTTTTGCGTGTTCAGCCGTTCCAGAAAATCCGGATCGACCTTTCGGCAATAGCTCAATTCCCGGCCGCGGTTGACCTGCAATGCCCGATAGATCATATCCTCTTTCGACGCTACGATATTGACGAGATTCCGAAGATGCGGCGCGTCAAACGGCGCAGCGTCCACATGGATATGGATGCCGACCGATTCATTGCAAAATGCGCCGGCCTCTCGCAGTTTCCGGATGATCTCCTGTAAATCCGGTATATCTTCGTATGTACAGATTGGGCTGACCAGCTCCACGCTGTAATCCCGACCGGCACTCATTTTGCGGCCATTTTCCCGCCGCTGGCAGTTGATGCTCCCATCGTACATGACCTTCCAGCGCCGCCCCTGCTGGTCGGATGCAGAATACGCGTCATAATAGGTGCCGTCATACTGCACTTCGGTACCGAAATAATCAGCGATCACCTGCGCCGCGCGGTAGCGGGTGATGCCGGTCATTTCAATTTCGATGCCCCAGTTTTGCTCTCGCAGATCCATCGGCTACCACATCCGCTGCCCATATGTCATATCCTGCCCCGGCTTCGCGCCTGCCAGCTCCGCCGTGCCGTTGATGAATTCGCACAACCGGTCGCGCCGCCAGGTGTCGATCAGACCTCCGCCGCAGGCTTCATTCAACCGATTGGTCTTGCCCGTGACCTCTCCGGCCAACCGTTTGATTTCCTCAGCTGAGCCGTCACAGGCTTCCATAGCGGCGGCGTAATCGTTCAGGATTTTGCCGCACTGATCAACATCCCTTTCCAAGTAGCTGGACTGTCTGGCGTAAGGGTTGGGATACGGTTCGCCGTCCATGCAGTGGCGGATGTGTTCCAACAGCGGCGGACGGTTTTCCGGCTCCTCTTTGATGTACTGCGCCATCATCGCGACCAAGTCGGTCTGCGGGTCGGGCGTGTAGCGCACCGAAGCGTACAAGTCATTCAGCAGCCGTTCCCTGCTCTCTTGTATTTTCTCGATTTTGTCCATAAAGCTCCTTCCCCTGATTCCTTATTTACCGCCTGCAGTTCCGAATAATTTCTCCTTGTAAGCGGGTGCATGAACGTCTAAAAGATACCGTTCATTGCCGCATTTATAGAGACAAGTGCCGCGCTGCGGGTAGCGGATCAGCTCGAATTCGGATTCTTCCAGTTGCAGATTCTCCATAAAAAACCGTCTGTCCACAGCCCCTGCGTTGAATAGGAACTGATGCGTCGGGATGGAAAACAGCGGACGGGTCATTTCTGCTACGCCGGGAAGCGCGAAATCTTCGATATTTTGACTGGCGAGTAGCACAGCGGAATTCTTTTTGCGCACACGCTTCATAAAATTGCGGATGTACTCGATGGTCGTCGGGTTGGACAGGAACAGGTACAGTTCGTCGATTGCGGCAACCGAATTGCCTTCCGTCAGCAGCTTGTCGCTCAAAAAGGACAAAATGTTGAACAGCAGCGCGTTCTTGATGTTGCCGCTGGCGTTCATTAGATTTTTCACGCCAAACACGAGGAAGCGGGAGCTTTCCACGTTGGTGTGCCCGTTAAAAAATTTGCTTTCTGCGCCGATGCACATCGAGTGCAGGCCGAGCAGGACTTCCTGCAACAGCGGCGCGGGATAGAGCGCTTTTTCTTCGCTGTCGTAGTTTTCGTAGGCATCCTCCATGACGGCGTACAGGTCGGACAAGGTCGGATAATCGTCCGGGCCAAGCTGTGAAAAATCGGTTTCGTCGCTCAGATTCCAGCCCGCGTACAGCCGTTCCAGCATCAGTTCGATGGTGTCGATGTGGCGGTCGGTAAAATCTTTGTAGGAGCGGAAAAAGTCTTTCAGGAACGAGATGTGCTGGCTCAGCCGCGAGTGCTGCCGGAAGGTTTCCGGGACTTTCGGATCGTCGTTCGGGTCATTGTCCGGCTCGTCGCCGGTCACGTCCCACAGCTTTGGCTCCAGCGGATTGATGATGTACTTGCCGCTCATCAGATCAACAAAATGCCCGCCGAGCCGGTCGCTCAGGTCGCACATCTCGTGCTCCGGGTCGAGTGAAATTACACTTTTGCCGCTCTCCAAAAGATTGCAAACTAACAGTTTCAACAGGTAGCTTTTGCCCTGCCCCGAGTTGCCGAGAATCAGGATGCTGGCGTTGGTTTTGTCGTCGGCGCGGCGGTCAAGGTCTACAATAATGTTCGAGCCGTAGCGGTCACGTCCGATGTAGAATCCCTGCGGATCGGTCTTACCGGAATAATTGAAGGGGAACAGATTTGCAGCTGATCCCGAAGGCATGACGCGTTCAAACTGGGAGCCGAACACATTATTTCCGGCTGGATTTGCAGTCAAGTATCCTTCGCGCTGCCGTAAAAGCAAACTGTCCACGCTCAGCTTAGAACGTACCAGTTCCGTGAGGACTTCGTCACGCAGGGTGCGCAGACGTTCGCTGCTCCATGCGGACAGTTCGATCAAAACAGCACAGTGCATCAGCGTTTCACGGTTGCGGTGCATCGTTGTGACGAGCGTTGCAACGTCCTGCAAATTGGCTTCAGCGGTCACGCTCTGCTTGAGATCGGCGGTGTTGCTGCGCTCCAAACGGCTTTTGTTGGTCGCGTTGTGAATGATTTTGCTTTCCTCAGCGGATGTGACCTGACGCATATAAATGTGGAGCAAGACGCCGCTTTTCTCGCCCAAATGCCGCAGCAGTGCGAGTTCTTCGGTGCTGGTCGGGTAGCCGCGCAGGGCCAGGACACAGCGGAAGGTGCTCCCGAGGATAAAATGATCCGTGCTGAACTTGACCACGGAGGGCGCGATCAGGTCGAAGTAATCCTTCGGTGCAGGAGTCGGCGAAGTCGATTTCTTTTTGTTTTTCTTCTGCTTTTTGACAGCCTTCTTCTCGTCCTTTTTACCCATTTTCGGATACCCACCTTTCCCCATCGATGTTATCGAAATATTCCGTTGTCACGTCCTGCTGGTAGTAGATTGCGAGGATTCGCTTGATGTCCTGCTCGGTCGCGCGGCGGACGCGAAAGCTCTGATCGCGCAGGCTTTTTTCCAGCCGCGCGATCTGGCTGCGAGCGTCCTCACCGCTTCGCTTTTCGATTTGGAACAGGAACGCAAATTCGCGGGTCGATGCCGTAGTCGCCTGGATATCGTCAAGGTGTTGGGAGTCCTGCTGGAGCAGTTCGCGCAGCGCGGGCAACTCCTCCTGCTGGATGCGTTCGGCGTACCAATCCTTGTTTCGTGTGAACGATTCACGCGAATTCAATGCCAGAATCCGCACGGATTCCGTGCCGCGCAGGAGGTTCGACAGCGCCATCACGCGCCCGCGCACCCCTTCGTTTGAGAGCACAGACAGGTTGTCCGGCTTCACGATAAAGTACACCATTTCGCCATTCGCGGTTTTCAGGCTGTAGTCGGTGACTTCCTCCAAACCCATCAGCTGCCGCGTGGACTGCCCACGTTTGTGTTCCTTTTTCGATGCTTTATTCATAGCGCTCTCTCCATTCATAAAATTGTTGTTTCAGGAACAGGAAATTTGCCGCGTTGCGCAAAAAGTCCAGGATGCTTGCATCCTCCATACGGATGCTCAAAAACGCATACAGGAATGTCAGAACTAGCGGCACGATCAGGCCGACCTGCGCGATTGCCAGCACGGAAAGCAGCAGCCCGACGCCGATCACCGCCACGTCACGCAGCTCCCACAGCCACAGGGTTGCCTTCGCTGTTAAATTGTCAGGATAAATATAGATCAGTGACACCTCCAAGAAAAAAATATAATAGGTTGTAGTTAGGTTTCCGGTTCGGCTTCGTTGGCATCGCTGGTTTCGGCTCCACCTTCTTCGCCGTCCTCTACAGCATCGCTCTCAGCCGGTTCGATCCCCGCTGCGCGTTCGGATTCCTCCAGCGCCTGCTCGATCAGCCCCAGCACGAAGTCCTTCTGGCTGAGTTTCTTGCCCGTCCGCTCCGTTTCACGGGCAAGGTGATCCTTGATCCTCCAGAACAATTCATCAGGGATCTGAAACGCAAGCGTTCTTGTGGGTTCGTTCATTTTGACCGTTCCTCCTTCGTAAAATTTCGTAAGTACGTCGGTGATATACACGCCGAGCGTCAGCCCGGACTTTTCCTGCTCCGCCCGAACTTTTGCGTGCAGTTCCAGCGGAATTTTAGCGCATAAGTTCTTAGTTTCCATACGTTGTCCTCCTTCCCGCCCTGCAACGCAAGTATAGCGGATTTCTTATGGGATAGCTATCACAAATTCCAACAAAAAGATATGCTTTTTTGAAGCAGAAGCGACAAGTTATTGACTGGCGCGCAAGACCAGTGCAATCCCCTCTAATAAAAACTCCACACATGGGATTGCGACCGAGTTGCCAAGGGCCTTGTACCTTGCAGAATCCTTTGCTTCCGGCAGGTTTGTCCAATCGGCTGGAAACCCTTGTAAAAGCTCACATTCGGTCGGAACCAGCCTTCGGAGAAGGAAAACACCGGTTTTTCCGTCCAAAACAAGGTCGGTCGCGTCCTTATATTGACGGGCGCTTTGCGTGCTGGCTACCTCGCCATGCTGGAACACATCGACCCTTTGACGGCAAAAAATCGCGTGGTGATCGGTTGCGGTCAGCGTGTATGCGATATACTTTTGAAAACCTTGACCGTTGCCGCCGTTCTCCGGCTGGCGGTCTATCACATTGCCAACAATACAATAGACCTCGTCGCTCGTCACAAACGGCACATTATTGCCGCCTGTCCCATAGCGGGCGGACATCGTAGGCACGACATCATGTGGACCGGTATACCGCCCGTCGATCCCGTGATTTTCGTAAACGACCGGCGTATGGCTGGTCTGGGCAAGCAGCGTTCCGCTCTGATCCGTAAAACAGTCGATCCGTTCGCCGCCCTGATCGTGCAGGCAGAACACTTTTTCCTGCGTGACGAAGGTCTGCATCTGCATATTTTGCGTCGCCATCAATGCGCCGGAGATCCCGCCAAGGTCGATTCCCTCATCGCGTTGATTGATGTGGAACGCTTCTCCGGATGGGATGAAATAATCGTTTGGCGCGAATATCCCAGCCTGTAACTTGAGCGCCAATTCCAGCTTTTCGGGAAGTCTCTTGCCGCGCTTATCCGCCCGCTTCAGAATCCCCCTGCAACTTTTTTCGCTCAAATAGTATTTGGATGGGACTGAATCCAGCAAAATCTGCGACAAGGAAGATTCTTCGACGTCTTTGGGGCACTCCGAGGTATTGAGCGTCCCAGGTGGCCCAAGCCAGGCTGGATCGTACTCCCAGCACGGCCCCAGCATATTCCCAGCGCCCGGTTGGAGGTTCAACAACATGAAGGTGTGGTTCTTCAATTTCAATGATCGATTGGAGGACTTGGAGAAAATCTTTTCCTTCCGAGCTGCTGTATGCCCCAAGCACGTTCTCCCAGCAGAGAAATCTCGGGCGAACAAACTGAGCTGCTCGACCTCGCTGTTTATCTGCATTTCTCATCTCCTTCACGATACGGATCTGTTGCATAAACAGGCCGGAACGCGCACCAGCTAAACCTGCACGTGTTCCAGAAGCCACGGATAAATCTTGACACGGGCTGCCACCACAGACGATATCAACTGGCGGCAATTCTCCGCCAGTTAGTTTGGTTATGTCGCCTACGTGTATCATTTCGGGGAAATGATGCTTTGTGACTGCGATTGGGAACGGTTCAATTTCGCTCGCCCATACGGGAACAATTCCATTCCGGATTGCTGCCAGTGGGAAGCCACCGATTCCGTCGAATAAACTCCCTAAAGTCAAAGGTTCTACCCCATCGACATTCCCACCCCTTTTGTCGATTCAAAATCGACTTCCAGAATTTCTTCAGCGTTCACCTGATGCACAGGGATGCCGAGCTGCTCGGCCAGCTCCTTTTCCCCTGCCATGCCTGCGCTGATCCGGTCGCCGCAGAGCCAAAGCTCGTCACACAGTGCCAGCATCTGGTTTCCCATGTCAATTCCGAGCTGACGGTCGGCGGGACTGCTGTCGTCCAGCATTTGCGTGTACAGCAGGTGCGGCGCAAACGGCGTGACTTCCTGCTCAATTGCATAGCGGCAGGCTTTCCGCGCGAATTCCAGGTTCCGCTCCACATCGCCAGACAACGGCGACGCAATATAAACTAACGGTTTCATCGATGCTCCTTCCCAAACAGTTTATGACGGCAATGCGCCGTTCAGCGGCGAGGCAAAATAGCGGCAGCAGCAGGTCAGGCCGGCCTGCTGGTTGAGGGCTTTCGCCGCTGCCTGCGCCTGTTCCCGCGACTCAAAAATCGCCCGCTTTCCCTGCGGGTCGGTACACCAGCCGTGCAGCTCGCCCCACATGGAATCGCTGTTTGTCTTAACTAAAACGCCATATTTCATGCTTGATTTCATCCTTTCCGGTCTTATTTCAGCGCCGCCGCCACTACTTTTGTTGTGTTGATTGCCGCCTGTGCGGTGTAGACAGCGCTCATGATGTTTGCACGGGTCGTGGTGTCCAGTCCGAAGGTTCCAGCGATCCGCGGCACCTCTCCGGCGGACAGCATCAGTCCAAGGCCGAGCAGGGCATGGTCTTTAAAGACCATAAGGCCCGCTACAAGGATCGTTGCCTGCAAAAACGCCGTTAGGCACAGCCCGATCACCTGCTTGATCCACTGCGTAAATCCGTCAATGTAACCTCTCGGAATGCTAAACATATACAACGATCCGACCGCGATTTGAATCAGCAGGATGCCGCCGCGCTTGAGGTTCGAGAAAAACACTTTTATAACAGCGTAGGCCATCAAAATAATGCAGAAAATCAGCATGATCCCGCTGGTGATCGCGTGCAGGCCGAACCGTGACCCGGTCATTGCCGCTTCCAGCGTATCCGTTGTCTGCAAATCTTCAATGATTTTCGTCCCGACGCTGCCGATGCTTTCGCCGGAGCCTGCCAAGCCTGTCGTCATCAGCCCTTGCAGCGATACCGAAAGGGCGTATAATCGAACCGGCACGACCGAGAACAGACTGACTGCCATAAAGCCTTTGATTGCGTTCAACGCCGTCTGCTGGATGTTCCCGCGCCCGGTCGAATACTCGATCCCGCACTCAAAGCAGGCCACCACAAGGCTGACGCCGAACAGTGCCCATCCAAGCTGGGAGAAGAACAAAACCACTGACTGTACCCAGTTCATTTCAAACAATTCCACGCCCATATTGCCCATTTCGGCAAAGAAATTGCCGAGAAATCCAACGATCTGGCTGTACAGCCAGTCGAGCAGGTTGTCCATGACCGTGGATGCAACAAATTCCCATATGAAAATGGTGATTCACCTCATTTCACGTTGTGTTCCGTCTGTTTTACAGTCCAACAACACCCCAGATATAGTTGGGGGCGGTCAGCGTGAACACCAGGCAGGCGAACAGAATCGCGGGGCCAGTCCATTCGAATTGTCCGTGTTTTCGATAGTCAAAGTAAGCCATGCCGAGTTTGCCGAAGAACGCGATTGCGAGGATCATATCGAGCGCCGGGAACACCACATCGTTGACAACCGACTTGATCTGCGAGGACGCGCCTGTCCACGCCTGCGAAATTGCGCCGGATACGTCGCCGCTGGCGAACGCCTGGACGCAGAACATCGCGGCAACCGCGAGTGCCAGTACGATTACGCGAGCAGCTTTTTTCCAATATTTTTTCATGTTTGACCTCCATGAACTGGCGGAAGGGCTGTCCACTTTGACAGCCCTTCCTGGGTAAATTTTTATACATTGACTTGCATCAATATCCAGTCTTAGGCAGCGGTTCGGAAGGCTTGTAAACCGTGGTTACCCAGCGGTCGGTCGCCATGATCCACTGCCCGTTGTGAATGCCGCCGACGTCAGCCTGATTGACGAACTGGCTGCTGCCAGTCAGCCACGAGCCAACGTTGCAAAGAACCTGCGCACCTTCAACCATCCGGAAGTTTGCGGGGACAACGCCGAACACGACCATAAACTCCGTGACGCACTCGTCAGCGCCAAGGCTCAGCGCTGCGGGCGACGCATCCAGAACATAGCTTTGCATTGTGCTCAGATTGTCCGCCAGCGTCCGATAATCCTGCGAATAATTCGTCTTGTAAACGATTTTGTAATTTCCCTGCACGTTGTAAGTACCGGTTACAATTTTATCGAGCCGCACCGCAGCGGTCGGCAGAGTATCGCGCCAGTAGAACGAGGTCAGCGAATCGGTGGAATTGTTCGCGATATTGGTGATATCGTACTTAATCTGCTGTCCAGGTACCACCTGCGTGTAGCCACGCTTTGTGATGGATACATTCGTATACACCGCTTTATTGGTCATTACCAACCGCACGATCTGTCCGGCAAACTCGATTTCCGCTTCGATCGGCGTGCTGTTTAAACCATAGAATTCTGCCGCCTGCGTTTCCTTCACGGTGTAACGTCCCAGCGGCAGAGGCCGCGAGCTGGCGATGCCGTTTTTGTCTGTTTTAATCGTGTCAACAAGGTTATTCGCCCGGTCGTAGATTTCAAAGACAACGTTCGGCAGTGGAGTGCCAGCCGCCCAGCCATTCATGGTGTTGTAGTCCTCCGAGGTTTTCGTGATCTGGATCTGACCGGTGATCGGCGTGTTCTTCCACTCGATTTCGGTCGTTTCTCCGGGCTTCACATAGACCGTTTTTGTCTGCGTATCCACGATGTAGCCCTGATTTTCCAGTTCCTTCAGATAGACCTTGCCGGACAGGTCGAGTGTATCAATATACGCGTATCCGTCCTGGTCCGTCGTGAATTGATCGATCGGATTGTGGCTGCCATCGTACAGCAGGAAGGTCACGCCGTAGATACCCTTGCCCGTCACCGAGTCGATCTTGTGGAGCAGAATTCCCGAAAAACGCTTGTTGGTAACGGTCAAAGTCGTGGTTTCGCCGTCCTTGACCGTGAAATAATGCGGCGTGGAATCAATCTTGAAGCCGGTACCCGCTTTGATTTCAACCGCATAGTAATCGCCTGCATCCAGCGGCACATGGACGCGGCCGTTCGTGTCGGTCGTGACGGTTTTGACCAGACCACCGTCCATCCTGCGGATTTCAAAGGTTACATTCGGAATCCGTTCAGACTGGTTCGCTTCGTTGACCTTGATGAGTTCCAAACCTCCCGCCGGAGCATTGTAAAAATACAACGTTTGGGTATCGTCCGTATTCACAACGACGGTCTGACTGCGGCTCGCTTCGTCGATGGTATAGCCGTCAATCGTCGCGACTTCCGTCACGATGTACGTGTTCGGCGCAAGCCCCGGAAGCACAATTTGGCCGTTTTCATTGGTGAAATACAGACCGTTTGAGGAGGTTTTCCCATCATTTGCGGGCACAAATGTACCGTCAGCAGTTGTGATCTTGAACTGAACGCCTTGCAGCGGCTTCTTCGTCATGCTGTCCAGCTTCTGCACAATCAGTCCACCGAGCGGCTGGTTGTAAAAATCGAGTGTGTACAGCTGGTGATCCTTAATTTCAATCGTTTTGGGAGTGGAATCCCGCAGGTAGCCAGTCTTCGCGCGCACCTCTGTCACGATATAACTGCCCGGTTCAAGGTCGGGAAGCGAAATATACCCCTTCTCGTCGGTTTGGTATTCGCCGTTGGAAGTGCCGATAACCGTGCCGTCAGAAGTCGTGATTTTAAACACCACATCGGAAAGCGGTTCTTTCGTCGACGCATCCATTTTTCGGATCAGCAACCCGCCAAGCGGGGTGTTGAACACCTCCAGCACATAGGTCTGGTGATCCTTGACCGTGATGGTCTGCGGACTGTCGTCGAGCAGATACCCCGGCTTTGCCTGCACTTCCGTAATAATGTAACTGTCGGGTTCAAGGTTGGGCAGCGAGATGTACCCCTGCTCGTCCGTCCGGAACTCACTGTTAGTTGTGCCGACCGTCGTTCCGTCCGCATGGATGATGCGGAAAATGACATCCGAAAGCGGTTCTTTGGTCTTGGAATCCATCTTTTTCAGCAGCAGACCGCCAAGCGGTTCGTTCTCAAAAGTCAGCTTTCTGGTTTTCCCGGCTTCGACGTTCACCGTCCGAACCGTACTGTCGAGACGATACCCATCTTTCGCCTGCTTTTCCACCACAGTGTAATCGCCGCTGGGAAGATGGTCGAGCTGAATCAAGCCGTTGCCGTTTGTCGTAAATTCCCCGCCTTGATAAGCGTTTCCATTACAGCCTTTGATCTCGAATTTTACCCCGGAAAGCGGCTTTTTTGTGACGCTGTCGACCTTTTCGATGAGCAAACAGCCCTTTTTCGTGTTCGTGAACGTCAGGAGCTGCATATCATTTTCTTCGACAACAACCGTCTGCGGCGGCGCGTCCAGCACGTAGTCGTCCAGCGTGCGCACTTCCGTAACCACATAAGCACCCGGTTTCAGTTGGGTGATTACGATTTCACCGTTGGAATCGGTTCTGTAAATGCTGTTTGTGGAGGTCAAACCGCCATTATTCGGCACCAATTCGCCGTTTACTGTCGTGATTTTGAACTCAACGCCCTCCAGCGGTTCACTAGTCTGTGCATCCGTTTTTACGATAACCAGTGCCCCCTTCGGCTGATTAAAGAACTCGACCGAGTATGTACGGTGGTCGTTAATTTCAATCGTTTTGGGAGTATTGTCAAGAAGATATCCGGGCTTTGCCTGCACCTCCTGAATCACATAGCTTCCTGGCGTAATGTCCGGGATCGATATGAAGCCCTGTTCATCGGTTCGGTATTCGCCGTTCGATTCGCCTACAACGGTACCGTCCGTGCGCGTGACCTTGAAAATCGCTTCGCTGAGCGGTTCCTTTGTGGCGGAATCCATCTTTTTGATGAGCAGCCCGCCGAGCGGCTCGTTCTCAAAGGTTACCTCTTTGCAAGTCCCTGCTTCAACCTTGATGATCTTCGCGGTATCGTCAAGACGGTAACCGTCCTTCGCCTGCGTTTCCGTAACGGAATAGCACCCGCTGGGAATGTGCTCCAGTTTGAACGTGCCGTTTGCATCGGTCGTGTACGTCCCCGCAGGGTAATCGCAGCCGTTGCAGCCCTTGACCTCAAACCGAACACCGGAGAGCGGTTCATGGGTCACGCTGTCAATTTTCTTGACTAATAAGCATCCCTTCGGCGTGTTGGTGAAGGTGATTGTCTGCGTATCATTTGCGTTGACTACAACCGTCTGCGGCGCTGCATCCAGCACATAATTTGGAAGGGTTTTCGTCTCTGTAATGATATATGTGCCGGGTTTTAATTTTGATATTTCGATAACGCCGTTTTTATCGGTCTGGTAGATGCCGTTCGAGGAGGTCACGCCTTCGTTGTTGTCAACCACCTCGCCGGTCGAGGTCGTTACCTTGAATTCGACCCCTTTCAGCGGTTCTCCCGTAATGCTGTCTTTTTTCACTATCACGAGTCCGCCTTTCGGCTGGTTAAAAAAGTCAAGGCTGTACGTCCGATGATCCTTGATTTCGATGTGCTGCGGCGTGTTGTCAAGAAGGAATCCGGGCTTTGCCTTGACCTCCTGCACGATATATCCGCCCGGATCGAGGTCGGGTATCATGATGAAACCGCGCTCGTCCGTCCGGTATTCACCGTTGGACGTACCGACAACCGTCCCATCAATGCGGGTCACTTTAAAAACCACATCGGAAAGCGGTTCCTTTGTCGCGGAATTCATCTTTTTAATCAGAAGCCCGCCTAAAGGTTCGTTTTCGATGGTGATTTTCGCCGTTTTTCCGGCTTCGACCTTCGCAACCCGACTGCTGCCGTCCAGCAGATAGCCGTCCGGCGCACGCTTTTCTACGATTGTATAATCGCCGCTGGGCAGGTCTTGCAGCAGGATCTGACCGCTGCTGTTGGTCGTGAACGAGGTCGTCGGGAAACTGCTGCCTTTGATTTCAAAGGTCGCGCCCTGGAGTGGACTGCGCGTCACGCTGTCGATCTTCTCGATCAGCAGTTTGCCCTTCGGAGTGTTGAAAAAGGTCAGTGTTTGGGCATTATTCGCGGAGACTACAACGGTCTGGGAAGTGGTATCTAATTCGTACCCGTCAACCGTTTTTGTCTCTGTAACCACATATGTTCCCGGTGTGAGCTTTAAAAGCACAATTTGACCGTTTTCTTTGGTTTTATATAACCCATTGGTGCTTGTAAGCCCTTCGTTATCGGGGACAAGTTCGCCGCTTGCAGTCGTGATTTTGAACTCAACGCCCTGCAATGGCTTTCCCGTAACGCTATCTTTTTTGACAATAATCAAACTCCCTTTCGGCTGGTTCCGAAATTCGAGAGTCATTGTCTCATTCGCCTTGATTTTGATCGTCTGCGGAACGTCGTCCAGCACATACCCCGACCGTGTGCGGGTTTCCTTTGCAATCACGGTCATGCCGGGTTCGAGGCCGTCAACGCGGATTGTGCCGGAGCTGTCCGTAACGTATTTGCCGTTGGAATTTCCGATCACATTGCCGTCGCTGCCGGTCAGCTGGAATTCGACGTCAGAAAGCGGTTTACCGATCGCAGCATCCTTTTTGATGATGAGCAGGCTGCCCTTTTTGTCGTTTCCGAATGTTACTGTTATGACATCCTGTTCCTTGCCGGAAAGGTAGACCGTCTGCGCGGAATCGTTTATGACGTAGCCTTCCGGTGCGGAAATTTCTTCAATCACATATGTACCGGCCTTTAAACCGGTTTTTACGATCGTTCCGTTGCTGCTGGTCATGTACTCGCCGATGGTCGTACCGCCTGTTCCAGAAGTGCCGCCGAGGTAGCGGATACGAAACCAAGCGCCTTCGAGCACTTTGCCGGAATCTGCATCGACTTTCTTAATCACAATGGCACTGAGCGGGACATTCTCAAAGGTGAAGGTCTTGCTGCCGCCTGCCTTGATGTAGGCTTCCTGCGTCGCGGGCTGCTTGATGGAGTACCCGGCAGGGGCTTCGATTTCCGTCACCTTGTACCATCCATCCTGCACTTTGTCGAGCCTAATTTGACCGTTTTCGTCTGTAAAATAGTCGCCAAGGTCATTTATCTCGCCTGTAGACGTGTTGTTGCTGGCGTAGGTGATATGGAATTTCGCTCCTTGCAGCGGGTCGCCGGTCACACTGTCGACCTTCCGAATCAATAAAGAAGGTTTCGGATAGTTGTAGAAACGGACGACGCCCGTCTCGTTCGGTACGAGCGTGATAAGCTGCGGCGTTTCGTCAAGCAAATAGCCGTCCGGCACCTTCTTTTCGGTTATCTGGTATACACCCGGTTCAAGATCGCTGACCGTGACCGTGCCGTCCGCGCCGGTAATCACCGTTGTGAGCGTGGAACTGTCCACCTTGTTCAGCGTGAAGCTCGTACCGGGCAGCGGTTTTCCTGTGACTGCATCGGTTTTCACAATCTGAAGGTTTGGCTTTCGGTAATTGTTCACAACCAGTGTCGAGCCTTTTCCGGGAAACAGTTCGACATGGTATTCCAGCGTGTTTTTCACGTAATGGGCGGGTTCTGCCATTTCAATCACCGTATATACGCCCGGTTCCAGATTTTCAAGCAGGATGCGCCCGTTCTGGTCGGTCACACGGTCAAGATAATGCGAACCATCTTCGATTTTTGCGATTTTGAAGGTCGTACCCGGAATGTAAATATCATTATCGGGGTCGTATTTCAGGATTTCCAGCCACGGCTTTTTCGTGTTGGTGAACACAAAACGTGCCGTTTCATCCGGGTTAAGCTGAATGGTGCGGATTGCGTCGTCGACCAGATAGCCGTCGATCGTCAGCAACTCTTTCACCTGATATGCGCCCGGTTCGAGCTGGGAAAGGTCGATCTCGCCGTTCACGTCCGTGACAAATTCTTTCGAGAACGTGCCGCCGACCTGCGATATCAAAAACTTGACGTTTGGCATAGGCTTTAAGGCTTCGGAATCGACCTTGACCAGATACATCCCCGGCTTTAACTGGTTCATGAACACCAGCTCCGGCACGTCGGTCTGTCCCGCCTTTAATTCGATTTGCTGCGGTGTGGAATTGACTACGTGTTCTGCATCGGTCGCGACTTCTTTCACCAAATAGGTTCCCGGTTTTAGTCCCGTCAGGTTGATTTCGCCGTTCGTGTCGGTCTGCTTGCGCCCAATCAGTTCGGTGTTGCAGTAAATCGCAAAGGTGACGCCGGACAGCCGTTTGTTAGTCTGCTGGTCGAACTTGACGATTTTCAGCTTCAATTCCGCGAAATCCTTCATTTCTACCGGAATAATGCGTTCTCCGGTTGCCATTTCATTCGGATTCACGTACTGCGTAACGACTTCATCCGTTTTCAGATAGCCTGCCGGAGGCGTTTTCTCGCGGAAGGTGTACGTCCCTTCGACCAGCTCTGTGATTGTAAACGTGCCGTCTTCCTTTGTCTCATAATCACCGATTTTCTGACCGTTGCGGGACACCTCAATAATTGCGCCTGAGAGCGTTTCGCCAGTCACAGCGTCACGCTTTACAAACAGGATCGAGGGCTTCCTATGGTTCTGGAAAGTCAGCGTAATCGGAGTGGCTTTGCCGTCCCACGAGAAGGTTTGAACCGGGTTCGGGTCTTTTTCATATCCCGGAGGCGGGGTGATTTCCGTTGCTTTCCAGCCGCCGGTTTTGTCTGCGGGAAGCTCGATCGTGGCAAGCCCGTCGCCCAGCGTGATCGCCGAAGTCTTGAAACCGGATTCGATGTGCTCGACCTCGATCGTGCAGTCCGCGAGCGCTTCGCCGGTGTCCGCATCGATTTTCTTGAGGATCAGCTCACCGGGTTCCTCCGGTTCGTCAGGGTCGTCGGGATTATCCGGGTCATCCGGATCGCCGGGATCTTCCGGATCGGGAACATCTACGTTCCCCCACTTAATGGGCATATAATTGTTCGCGTCCTGCCACTGCGGTCCGCTAATGAGATACTTCTGATAGTCCGTGCTGGTTTCGTAACCACTCGCGCGGCCTACAAAAATCTCAAATGATTCGACCGTCGCAGACGCTTCCACGTTGAAAACATAATCCGTTTCCTGCTCGGTTGCCTCCTTCGGCACCCATACTTTCACAATGGAATAATATTCGGAGCCGTTTGCATTCGCGTCCGTGGTCTGCGCGATCGGCTTCGTGCTGATCGGCGTGCCATTGTACTCGACCGGACTGGCGGGACTGGTATGATTATCGTCCTTCACGATCTGGAGCAGCGTCCCCGGCAGATAGTCTGCCAGCCCTACTTTTAAGGCGTTATTCTGGCAGAACGATGCCGACGCGACTTTGACTTCCTGCGTATAATATTCTTCGCCATCGTGGGTTTCGGTGTCTTCCGCATTCAGATCACTGCCGCCGCCCGTCGGAGACCAGTCAATGACGCCGGTCTGATCGTGCGATGCACCGTGCTGCAGGTACATTCCGACATAATAATTATGGTTAATGGTATTTGCGTAGCTCAACAGCGCCTTGACTGCTGCCATTACCCGTGCGCCCTCCGTTCCATAAGACGAAGACACCTGCACCTCATTGCCGCTGGTGAACGCCGTGCCGCTGACGCTCAGCTGTCCAAGCGCTGCCCAGATTGCGGTCTGCGTAGCATAACGGTACTCGTCCTCGGTCAAGTCGCGTGGAACAGACGGGAATTGGTTCAAAAAGGACTGCAAGGTCAGCCACCCGCTGCCGCGCATGATGACGCCGACCGCTTTCGGATTCTGCGTATAACCGGTGCCGGAATCCAAGATATAGGTGTGCCGGTTGGTGCTGGGCGCAACTTCATGTATACCGTGCTTTCCATGGTCCATGCAGTACGAAAGCAATTTCTCGCCTTGTTCCTCCGCGTAACACTCGTGAATTGGGAGACTGACCCATGTCCCGCCCTTCTTTTCGCGCAGATAATTCTGCTTATCTTCATCGAAAATCAGGGTGACGGAATCGCCGCCGCTGAGTGCAGCCGCCTGCGGAATCGCTCCTGCAAACGAGCTGAACATCGTCGCCGCTGCCAAAACAGAAGACAGCAGGCGCTTTAATTTGTGCTTCATAAGCTCTCCTTTCCGAAAATCGCGCACAAAAAACCACCGGATTCCTCCGATGGCCTTCTGCACTATCTTTATGGTTATTTTGTGGAACCGGGGTGCATCACCTCCTTAATAAAATTGATCTCATCGAGGCTGTCCGGTTTCATTTTCGGATGTTCCGGTTGAAACCAATTCGCTTCGTTGTGAGACGTATCGTAGTGGGTCAGGTCTACCGTCAGCCATTCGCCATCGCAGTAGACAAGATTCCATGCATGGTTGCCTGCGGTGCTGCCGACTGTGAGGACTTGCAGGCCAGCCGCCCGCCCCATGCTTTTGAATGCTGCGGCATATCCGGAGCATACTGCCTTTCCGCCGTTTTCCATAGCCTTGCTCCATGAGTCGATATCTCTGTCGTAGGCGTATTCCAGCCTGTCACAGATCGTTTCGGTCAGGTATTCTGCCCTTTCACGGTCAGTATCGTAACTTTTCGCGTTTGCAATGATTTCTTGAATGTATGGCCATTGCAGCACGCCGTCGGAGCGCGGGAAGGCATATGCGTATGGCGAATTCTCGGTGATTTCATAGTTATAGAACACTCCGCTGAGTGAGTGGCAGACATTTTTCATCTTTTCTGTGACCGTCGTTCCACCGGGTAATCGAACCGGAAGCGATTCGTCTGCCTTGCGTAAATCGCGGTCGAATGCTGCTGCCATTTCTTCTGCGTTTAGATAGGCGTGACGTGCGGAATTGTAGAACTCGCGCGGCAGGCCGGCGGTGAAGATCGCGGGGTTCGCATTCTGCGAGTAGTCCCTGACGCTGCTCTGCGACTTTGGCGTTACGGCGGGCTGTGCGGGCGCTTTAGCCGTGCGCTGGGACACTGTTGCGGCGGTCGGAATCACCGCGACGGTGGGCTGTACCGCCTGTTGCGCGCCTGTGCGGATTTGCACGCTGTCTGTTGCCGCGTCATAGCTCACATCGAAGCCGACTGCCTGCCCGATATCGCGAAGCCGCACATAATTGTTGCCTGAAATTGCATATGCGGTGCAGTAGACCGGTTGCCCGTTCACGTAAATGCTCTGAGCGAACGGCTGCGCAAGCAGCCCTGCGGCAGCGGCTCCCGTCCCTCCGAACGCGATTGCGCCTGTCACCATTCCGGCAATAAATTCCTTTTTCAGCATGGTTTTATCCTCCTTCACCGATATCATATCATAAGGTTTTTACAAGTACATGATACCCGAAGAATATCCATAAGTCGAGAAGAATTAAAAGCCGAAACGGAGAAGTTTAGGGCGAAAAAGCAAGCAGATTACACAATTTCGGTGCAGACGACACACCAGCGGTATTCGCTTTCGTCCTGCACACAGGTGTAAAGGGTGAGCCTGTTCTCACGAGTCACGGCAAGGCCGCTCCGGTCGTCATAATCGATTTTCGAGACGGAGACCACTTTATAAGTCCGTGTGCCGAGCTTTGTTTTCAGCGTGACTTCGTCGCCGTCTTCCAATTTGTGCAGTTTATTGAACGGCTGCATCGTTCCGCGATTATGCCCGGCCAACGCGACATTGCCGCTCCAGATGCTGCTGTCCTCGAAGTGGCCGACGCCTTTATGAAGCGTGTCGCTGTCCGTCCCCTCATAAATCTTGACCGAAAGGTCGATTGCCGGGATTTTCAGCATTCCAAGGTGGCCGCTGGAATAATACATATCCGAGGTCACCTTTGTGAAACCGCTGGACGTGTTCGGCTGCGTGCTGGTGCCAAAATTTGAGCCGATTGTCGATGAATTGCCGCCTGACGAGGTCGTTCCGTTGGAAATCGTGCCGGAGCTTCCCGTTGAGCCGGTCACAGATCCGCCAGCAGACGGCGGAAGAACAATCGCCGCATTCGAGCCGTTGACTGTGCCGCCGGTTGGCTGCATCCCCGGAACAAGGTTTGGCGTGAGGTAGCTTCCGGTGTTCAGCGTGTTGCTTGCCCCGCTTCCGAACAGCGGCGGGATCTTTGCCGCGTTTTTGCTGATATCCTCATTTTTTGCCGCGCCGCCGTCTGCGGTAATCGGTACTTCGATCGAAGTCGGCTTGCCATAATTGGTATTGTCCGGCGTGTCAATGGCATATTCGAGCGCTCCTGCGGACGGCGCAAATGCCATCGCCAAACAGGTTAAAATTGCGATAAACCGTATCTTTTTCAATCCGTATCATCTCCATTCTCTGTCCGATGTTTGATAAACAACGCGATTCCCACGCCGATACCTGCCAGCGCAATCACCAGCAGCGGCACCAGAATGTACGCCCAGTTGAACGTAAATGAGGGTGCTTGCGGCTCCTGCGGCGTATTTGCGTCAGGTGCTTCCGGCTCGGGATTCTCCGATTGGCTGGGGGTATCTGGAACGACTGGTGCTTCGGGGTTGACCGGCGCAGCCGGGTCACTCGGATCGGTCGGCGGCTCCATCAGATCGGAGGTATCGTTCGGGTCGGGAATGTCCGAAAAAATTGCCATTCCTTCAAAAATCGCTACATAACGTACCCGGTTTAGTGCAATCCGGCTGACCGTTCCGGTGTATTCGGCGGTCACCGTGTAGCCCTTTACATAGGTGCTGGTTGCCGTTCCGGTGTAGGTCGCGACTGCCGTATAACGGTCGCCCATCGCATAACCATTCACATTGGCGGTGTTGTCGGTTTGCCATTTGATATCCGCTAACGTCAGCGTTTTTCCGCCATCGTCGATGGTTTTCGGGATGTTTTCAGTGTCCTGGCTGACCTGATTCGGGTAGTTTCGCGTGACCGATACCTGTTTTGTCGATTTTCCATAGCCCGCCGTCTCGACCTGTACCGTGTCCAGCTGAAGGCTCAGGATGCCTGCAAGTCCATCATCCGTTACAAACTCTTTTTGTTCCAGAAACAGTGCTAAAACCGACTCCATATCCTTACTTTTGCTGTTCAAAGTTACAGATTCGATGTGTGTGCGCTCCTCATATTCCGGAAGCTCCTGTTTCAAAAGGTCGACAAAGGTGTAATAAAAACCGGCGTGTTCAAAATCCGTGCGCGGGATTCCCGCCGGGTCTGCATCTGGTGAAAGATCGTAAATTTTGCGGATCTCTGCACCTTCGTCGCGCACGTCGATCGACGTTGGATAACAAACTTCCTTGGGTGTCGCGGCGGGGCTGACCGCTGTCGTCAACGGTGTTGGAATTTCTTCGCTTGTGGACTTTTCTGCACTGTCTGCCGCACCCTCGTCCGCCCCCTCCGATGTGGTTTCCTCCGCACTCCCGGTCGGAGCCGCCGCCGCTTCATCGACCGCCAGCGCGGTCGGCAGCAGCACGATTGTCAGCATCAACGCCGCCAGCCAAAATGCTATAATTTTTTTCATAATCTTATGTTTTCCTTTCTGCATTCGTTTTCATGTCGCCGCGTTTGCAGCTTCCGCGTAAGCATCCAAAACGGCCTGATCGAATTCCTGTCGAAATTCCTTTGTACTGGGATAACAGACATCGTGATATTCATCATCCACCTTGCGGGACGGCATCGACACGAAAATTGTTTTGCTGCCCTCGATCACCTTCACGCCGCGAATGATGAAGCAACCGTCCAGACAGACGGACGCGGTCGCCAGCAGCGCGCTGGGATTCTTAGGGAGATAGATTTTAACGTCAATGTTCATCGGGTTTCTCCTTTCAAAACTATGTATTTTAGTCCTCGCCTGCCATGCGTTCAAAGTCGCGCGGCGCGATTTCCAACAACAAAATGTGGCCGGTTCTGTTGACCGCGTCAACACGGTATTTCATCACCAGCGGGCAGTTAAAACCTCCGTTTCTTGGCGGAAAATATCGTTTTTTGAATTCAGACGGCGACAGCCAGCCGACACCCGAAACATAGATCCAGCGGATCGGCGAATTACTGCCAGCTACATTTATCAGCCGGAATTTCTTCTGTGCAGCCTGTTTTCCGCCCTTTTGTCGCAGCGGGAACAACGAAAACTTGTGCAGGCCGTAGCGGATTCGGAATGCTTCTATGCATTCCTTTGCCAACTGCTCGACCACGTGATTTTTGCACCAAAGGGGCAGGTACTCGTAATCTGTCACAAGAACATCCTCGCCTGTTTTGTCCTCCGAAAAAACCGGAATGCACCGCACCAGATCCAGCGCCTGTATGCCGTTCGTTACTCCCAAAACTTTGACTTTCTCTACATCCAGTGAACGGTAATGGCGGAATGCATCTGACCGCAATCCAAATTCTGAAAGCCGCCAGCCGGGGCCGTCGCTGCGCCGCTGGCCGAGCCGCAGATCGTCGATCGTGTAGTAGGTCAGGTCAGCCGCCATAAACAACCTCCTTACTGGTTAAGTATTTTTGCAGTTCGCCCAGACAAATGCCGTCTTCGGTCAGCTTTTCAAGCAAATCGGGATGAATCGCGTGCAAGTCGACCTCCGGTGCTTCCACGATATGTATGGTTTTTGCATCCAGATCCGGGCAGGCCCACAGATGGGCATCGGCAGGGATACCTGCCGCGTCCAGCAGTTCTGGCGATATCTCGAAATCGTCCATTTCCGGCGCGAATGGGCATAACGCTTCGCCGCATTCCTCGCACTTACCGCAGGCTTCCAGAAGGTGCGCGCACAATTCCTGCCCCAGCTCGTTCAAGTGCTCCACTGTGCGCAAAAGCTCCATCGCCGTCATGCTGCGCGGCAGGATGACCAGCGCTTTTTCCTGTGCGTGAAGTTCCAGTTTTTGCGCGTTCTGCAAACCGCAGATTTTCAGCGCGGCAGATGGAATCCGCACCCCCTTTGACTGATTTTCTTTCACAAATTTAATGCTCATGTTTTCCCTCCTAAAAAAGTGCTATCTGAGACGGTGCGCTTCGCATCCGTTCGTCAAAATCGTAGTTTGCGATCAGCAATTCCGCAAATTGCGAACCGTTTTCATAACGCTGTTTGATAGTATTCAGACGACTGACTTCCATCATTCGGATTCCTGGCTGCTGATACAGCTCACGTACAAAATCGTCGTCGTTATAAGACAGCAGGAATTTACCTTCGATCTGCATCAGCGTGTCCCGCAGCCGCACGTGGTCTTTCTCGGAAAAACCTTCTTCGCCGATATTTTGATAGTAACCTTCGGTCGCATGGTACGGCGGGTCGAGATAGAAAAAACTGACCGGGCGGTCATACTGTCGGATCAGCTTTTCAAAGTCCCGGTTTTCGATCACCACATCGCCGAGCCGGACGTGCGCCTGCTCAATCAACGGAAAATCTTTGCGGATGTTGTGCGGCTGGCTTCCAAAACTGGTCAGACCGGATGCGTAGCTGTAGCGAATCAGCTGATAAAACCCCGCCGCTTTTTTCACGTCGGACGCGGGACTGTCACGAGCGAGTTCTGCGCGGATACGGTCAAATTCTTCGCGGGAGTTCAGTGCATACCGCAGTTCATCAATCAATTCATCGTGTTTGTCGCGAACACATCGGTACAGGTTCACCAGCAGACTGTTGCGGTCGTTATAGACCTCGAAGTCGCCGCGCGGCGGCTTGTGGAACAACACCCAACCACCGCCGCCAAACACTTCAATGTATCGTTCGTAGTGGAGCGGGAAGCGCTGGACAATTACATCCCGCAATGCCTTTTTGCCGCCAATCCAACTCATAAAGCTGTTTATTTGACCTCACCGCCTTCGCTCTCGCCGAAGCTGTACAGCGCGGATTCAAGGCCGCTGATCGCGGCTTTCAGCCCGCTTTCCATTGCCTGAAGCTGACGAATGGTCGTGTAAACTTCACCGGCAGTCACAGCATAAAAATAGCCGTCTGCGCTGCTGCCGATCGGTACCCCCTCGCGCCGGAGCCGGTTCACCCGCCGCCGCAGTTCGTTCCCGCTGATATGCAGGCTTTGCTCCAATTCGGAGCTTTTCGTGGCGTTTTTCCTGCCTTTGCACTCCGATTTCAGGTGTATCACCAAAGGTTCATATTTCATGGCGTCCTCCTTTTTCAAGGGCGGTTTCCCGAAAAAGGGTACGAAAAAAGGGCCGCAGTCCTTTTCGGGAAAACGGCCCTGTTCGATGTCATAATATTAACTTACAAGCTCATGCTGGGAGCTGCGGCTTCGTGCTTTTCATAACACGCCGGGTCCGCTGCGGGAGTGTCCCATCCGAGGATGCTGCCGTTCAGCATCGCTTCTTCCTGCGCGGGCGTTATTCCGCGCCTGCTGTTGGTATAATCCGCATACCTCCGGTTCTTTTCTGCATTTCCGGTTTCCCACGAAGACGGTTGATAGCCGCTTTCTCCGCGTTTGATACAGACCAGTTCTCCGGTCGACGGCAGTGTTGAGAGACAGAATTCCGGCAGCGCCGTCGGCGTGAAACATTCCTGCTCCGTTCGGATGCTCCATGACGGATCGTCGCTCCATAATGAAGCATAAATCATATCGCCGTTTGGCGTTTTCAGCCCTCTTTGCTCTAGCCCTTCCCCAACGCTGTCATTATGTGAAGCTTCACATAATGACGGTAATGCCAAGTGTCTATTAATGTAAAGTGAAAGCGTAGAAGTCTCGCACTGCAAGCGCTTCTACGCAAAACACTTTACATAATAATTTGTATGGTTGATGGAACACCTTCTAAAAAGTATGCAGCCTGTGTTGAAATTCTCCAGACGAGGGTTGCAAGAATTATAAGCTGTCAAGCATCGCCATGAGAGCGTTGTCTTCTTTCCAATCAGGGAGTCCATGAGAGGGCAGCTCTGGATAGGCATCTTCCAACGCATCCCGCAGGAGTTCAATGTTCAGTTTGGCATAGATCTCTGTCGTAGCAAGATCCGTGTGTCCAAGGGTATCGCGGATATAAATCATATCAATTCCGGCTTGGCAAAGGTGCATCGCTTTGGTATGCCGGAATATGTGTGGCGTGACTTTTTGGGGAACATATGGAGATTGAATGTGGGCTGTACTTGCATATTTTTCAACGATGTAGGAAACGCCCGCCCTGGTTAACTTCTTGTGCTGCTGGTTGAAAAAGATCGGCATATCCATGGCTTCAGGCCGGTTCAGATGATTTTCTGAAATGTACGCTGAAACTCGTTTGGCAACATCCGTCACAATAAGGACATATCTGGATTTATTCCCCTTCCCATGGAGCAAAATATGAGGGTTGTTATCCAGGAAGACATCCCGGACCCGCAAGTCGCAAAGCTCCTGAACACTGGCGGCGGAATCGTACAGCAAGCGAAGCAGGGTTGCATCCCGGCGGCCGTTGAGGGTTGATTCGTCAATTTGGTCAAAGATGAGCTGCAATTCACTTACAGACAAAAAGCCAACCGCAGGTTTCGGTGACCTGGCCCGCTCAACCGCCAAAATCTGCTGGCATTGCAAAAGGAACTGCGGTTCTCTGCTTTGAAGATACTTGAAAAATGCATGTATCACAGCCAGACGCTGGTTTGCAGTAGCATCAGAATTTCCCCGGCTATTCTTCAGCCATTGGATAAATCCGGATATCATTTCAGGTGTTATCATGTGCAGCCGCAGCTTCCCGGCGGACAGCTGCAATTCTTCTTCGCAGTATTTCAGGAGCAGCTTAAACGCATCACGGTATGAATGTATCGTGTGGATGCTGAAATTTTTGGTGCCGGACAAATAAACGGTCAAATAATTTGTGAGATAATATGCAAAATCCTGTTGTTTAGCCATCCTTATTCCCTTCTGCGCAGAACCACTCGTTGTAATGAACTTCTATTTTTGTTCGGATATCCGGGAACATGTCTTTTGTGAGTTGGAGATAATAAGCGGTATATTTGAAAAAAGAATGCCCCATATAAGTCTTTAATGCCTGGTGATATACCGCCAGATCCTTACCAGCGAGAACCATACGTTTCAAGCTATGGACTGCAAAGGTGTGACGAAAATCATAAATACGCGGCCCTTTTCCCTTCCCGCCGTGAGAAATTCCAGCTTTATACAAAAATCTTCGGAAATTCGAATAGATATTCATTTCCGAAATCATCCCGCCATCTGGTGCGGGGAAGAAATATTTATGAGAACCATTCCTGTGGACCTGCTCTGCATAAGCGCGGCATCGTTTTGTCAACTCTTCCGACATGGGAACGTACCTATCATTTCCGTTCTTGGAATTCCGGATCAGCAGTACGCCCGAAGCCAGGTCGGTATCACATACTTCTAAACGAAGGGCCTCTCCTAAACGAAGCCCACAACAATACAGGATACGAAACAGAACAGGCATGATCAGATGCCGGTTCGGGACTTCCGGGGAATAGTGGCAGCAGTCAATTTGTCTGAATAGACGCTGCAGTTCATCTTCACTGTGAATATGCGGGATGTATTTCGATTCTTTGGGGCATTCGTTTGTTGGGAAGATAAAGGCATCCTGGCCTAAACTGACCATATAAGCCGCTAAATGAGATATTACAGTTACTCGATTCCGCATGGTTCCCGGCTGTTCATATGGCTTCACGGCTCCCCATATATCCAGCATATCTCTTGTAATGGTGCTCTCATCTGGAAAATGCTCCAAGCAAAACGTATCAAACTTCCGGAGCAATTTCACCTGTTCATTATATTTGTATCCGGATGCACGCTTCTGTTCGACCAGCCCGGTCATATAGGGGGCCAGCCTGCTGTTAAAAATTCCGCTCACAGTCCCACCTCCGCTGGATCAAGGGCACATTCACGCAAAAGCTCAATATCAGTCTTGACATATACAGCTGCGGAATCCGGGCTTGCATGGCCAAGGGCGGAAGAAATGGTATGATAGGGCTCCCGGTTTTCCTGTAAGCGATTTGCCAGGGTATGGCGCAGGGAATGCATCCCACGCTTCTTACGGGGCTGATCCTGTATATCAGTCAGTGACAGATACTTTTGGATCGTGGCGTACAGATGGTTTTCACCTGCGTAATTTTTGAAGGGTGGAATATGTGTCAGAAAAAGATAGGGGGAGTCCATTTTAGGCCGGCCATTTTTCACGTAATCAATGATTGCCCAGCCTACATCTTTCAGCAGCGGGAGGGTTACACGATTACCGGTTTTGTTCTGCACAAACGAAATGTTATTCTTTCTCCAATCAATATTCTCAAATTTAAGATTATTGACATCACCGATTCGAATACCCAGGCGCGCAACCAATAAAATGATAGCATAGTCGCGTTTCCCGGATGGATTTCCTCTGTCAATGGCAGCGAGCAGTTTCACGACTTCCTCCTTTGTCCATACAGAAGGTATTTTCGTCTGTGTGCGGACGGATACTTTGCCAACAAACTGGCTAAAATCCCGAGCAATGTACTCATTTCTGAACAGGAATCGCAAAAATATCCTGACAGGGCCAAGATTTGTTTTTATTGTAGAGCGATTGTGCCCTGCCAGCGTTGACGTATAGCTATACAGAAGTTCCACGGACAAATCTTTTATTTGTGTTAGCCCCTGCTTTTCCAAATGATCCAAAACCGCAGATACCCATCAATCGTTTGGGGGCTCCGTCCAATTTCGGACAGATATTCGCCGAAGGATTGAACAGCCTGGTTATGCTCTTCAATTGCAAGCATAGATTTCGGTCCGAGATACCGGTTTGCAAACGGCTTCCCTTCGGATTCATCGCACAACATCTGATAAGCCCGCACAACCTTCTTTTTATAGTGCTGCCGCCGCGACAAAACAACCTGGTCTGTAATACCGTAGTGTTCCTCCAGACATTGAGTTAATATCTTATGTGAAAAATACGGTTCGCCCAACGATTTTGAATAGGACAAAAATACGTTGAAAATGTAATGATACTGCGATATTGCGTTACTCGTCTGCCCCCTTTCAGCAAGTTTTTGTTCTAACTGCAAGATCAGTTCTGATAGCAGCCTGGGTTCGCTCATTTGATCCCTCCTACAAAAATATTTTGGGTTTCCCTCAAATATTTTAGCAAAAAAGGAAATATCTTCCATGCTTTTTCAAATTAGAGCAAAGAATTATGTAAAGTGTTTTGCGTAGAAGCGCTTGCGGTGCGAGACTTCTACGCTTTCACTTTACATTAATAGACACTTGGCCTTACCGTCACTTGCCTGTCCAGTGACCTCGTCAATCAAATCGCTCATTTCACTGGCGTTCAGCGGCTCGCGCAGTTCACATTCTGCCACGCCCCACAGCTTATTCCGCCGCACTTCCACATCAAATCGGAAGGACTGCACTTTGACATTCAAACTGTCTTGTTCACGATGGTAGGTCATCAGCCCGCGTTCGGCTTCTTCCGGCGAACGCTCTTTCATGATTGCGTCGCGGATCGTGCGCGCATAGCCGATCGCTTCCTGATCGGTGATCTGCTCCGGATCGTCGTCTATGTAATCGCCCCATTCGTCAAGCCGGTCGATGTTTACCGTCATTGGCATATACAGTTTCAGGCTTTGCAGGTGCTGGACGCTGAACGAATCTTCGCCGGGGATCAGGCTCAGGGAGCGGCCATTGTCCCAATCAACCCCGATTTGTCCAGCATCGTCGATGAAGCGGACAGTCCCGCCAGTCCCCGGTTCCACCGGATACGGGTCGTCCATATGCTCCAGCTTGATGCGCGTCCCCGGCGGGTACTGCTCCCGCAATGCATCTACCCTTGCTTTATCAAACATCATAATTGTAACACCTCATATGTCGACAATTTTAATTTGGTTGAGCCGCTCGAACATATAGATGCCGACCAGTATCGAACCATACTCCGGATGCCCGCATTGCTGTGGACACTCCTAATCACAAACACGTTTGCTCTCACCCCTCAATGTCATATTCTTGATTTTCTGAACCCGTGTTTTCATGCATTCACCATCGCTGCCGCCGCACAGAAATCCGGTCGATGGATACGGACACCCCCTGCAATCCGCCGTAGCTGTCCGTGTTGGCATATCTTTTTTCGTTTCCATAATATTCTCCGATGTTATAAATTCATGCCGCTATATTGCATTTGCGCGTCGTTTTCCTGCTGGTTTGAACAATCGCTGAATCCCTCTGAACTGTGGGCTGCTTCCCCGGCCTGCGCCATCCATCCTATGCTGCCGGTGGTCAATGCCTGCGTATTTTCTTGCAGCGTCTGGCTGAGTTCCCGCATATGTGCAAGCCATGCTTCGCGGTCGCTGTCCTTAAACCATGATTGGTAGATGGCATGGGTCGGTTGCTGGACTTTGGACAGTTCTTCCAATAAAATTTGTATGGAATCTTCTGTCGCTGTGATTTCCGGAACGTGCCGTTTAACAAATCCCTCCTCATCTCCAAGGTATTCATCCACAACCAATTCTCCATTGCGGCAGAAATCCGCAGTGCATTCCGCAAGCAGCTGTGCCGCCTGTGAAAAGCGGTAAGGGAACATTTCAGCGGTGAAGGCTTCCAGCAGCTTTGGCGAACAGCCGCGGTTAGCCGTTTCGATCTCATCCAGAATATCGGCTTTCAAAATCTCTATGGACTCCGGTACGTTGAAACATTTAAAATCCGTTTTCTGAAGCTGTTGCTCCATGATGGAATTTAACATATCCAGTCCATAATCGCTTTGTCGCATGGTGATCCCCCATGTGCCCATGGTTATCCCTCCTGTCTAAATCCTGTGTTTATAAATTCATTTCCGGTCCGCCCTGCTGCGACTGCTCCGGCGGTGCATAGACCGGCTGGCGATCCTTGCGTTCGACCATGCCGTATGCGGTAAGATCTGCGTTCAGCTCCCTGACCAGCGCATGGCCGTAGCCTTGCAGATCAAGATATGGGAGCATGATTTCAACCGAGTCTGGCGACATGATCACGCTCATTTCATCCCGCGCAACATCTTCCAGCGTTTTATATTCCGGTGTTACGATGTATTCATCCATCCGGCCGATCAGGTCGACCGCGCCGACAAACTCACTGCACCTTGTCGCTGTCAGGATCGCTTTATACTCTGTCAGCTGTTTTTGCGACATTTCTGTCAGCGTATCAGCCAGCTGTAGGACTTCGTCAAAATCCTCCGCATCATTGATAAGGTCTATGAGCATCGGGGCTTTGCAGTCGATGCACGCGAAACCTGCTTCCTTCCAGCTGGCAACGTTCAGTTGCTCCAGTACCGCGCTTAGTTGCGCTTCTGTCGCGGGAAGTTTGAGCGTCATTGCCTGATCCCCGTCGGACGCAAGATCGTCGAAGAAACCCTTCGAGATTTTCAGCAGCACTGTGTAGTTCAGCGACGGCGGCGTAAGGTCAAGCGTCTGGTGGGCTTCAATCAAATCGCTGTGCCGCTCGACATAACTGTTCGCCGTAAAGATTCCGCCCTCCATCAGCCGATGCTCTCGGCCAATCATCTTAAAATCCAATCTTTTATAAACATCTTCCGTAAGGGCTTCCTCGTCTCCCCACAGCCCATTCTCAACGAGGAATTCGCCGAGCTCTTTGTCTGTCGTGATGCCGCTAACGACATGACAACATTCCGTGCTGTACGCGAAGTCGATCAGCCTTGCGATTGGGATCGGATCGCTCGATTCAAAGGCATCCGTTTTCAGCATCCCATCGAATGCTTCCCGCTGCCAGTCCTCGAAGCCCGCCATTTTCTCAGCAAGCGCGTTGACCTCGTACAAATTCCCCGAAGCGGTCGGCAGCAGATTTAAGATCCCGTTGCTGTGGCAATAGGAGATTTTTGCTTTCACGTTCTCAGCGCTATCCGCCCGCAGCTGCTCCAACGCGTCGGCCAGCTGGTACGGTGTTGCCGGAAGCGTGAGCTCTGCCGACGTAAGCGACTCGCCGCGCTTCGAGATGCTGACATTAAAAATCTGGTTCAAATTGTTTTCCTCCCGTTCTTCCTACTTTTGTGATCGCTGCAACACAACATAGCATCATTCGGTATCAATATCCAGCGCAGAAACCAACAAAACAACGCTGGTTTTATTGGGCACAACCACTTTTTATGGAAATATCGGCGCAGGCATACCTATTACTCAGCAGATATAATCTGCTAAATGGGTAGGCCGCCCATAGTTGGATGTATATCGCGACCCCTCCTTCCTTTTGAAAACAAAAAGAGGACCGTAATCTTACTGAGCTCTCAGCAGTTTACGGTCCTCTTTTATGGCAAAAATTGTTTTGGTTTTTATGAGAAGTGTATGTTTTTCGCTGTGCCTTGCCTGGATTCGTTCAGATTTGAGGTAGTAGCTTAGCGCTGTAACGGGGTTGTGCCCCTTTGCATCTCAGCACGTAAGTCAAAAAGGGCACCGCTCATCTGGCTTTGTGAATAGCCAACAAACGGATGCCCGAAACTTTGTATATCATTTTCTTTGAAAAAGCCGCGCCCAGCGGGGAAAATTTCCGTTTCAAAAAGGGCACAGCTTGGACGAAGGCGTTCAAATCCTGCCGACAGGTGGTTCGAATCCACCACCTCGCAGCAAACCGGCGGTTTGCATCTATGGAAATCACCTTAAAATTTGACCCCTCAAAAACCGCTAAAACGCGAGAGCGGCGGGCTTTTCAGCCCGCCGCATCTATAGTGTTTTGATATTACTTCTGCGGAAAAAGATAGGAAAGCTTCGGATGGTGGAAGAATCTGGACACAAGAGGCGGATGCTGCTGCAATTTCCGCATGAATGACTGGATCTTATGAGAGATGTCTTCTGTAGTATAGGGCAGCTGGCCGGAATGTACAGAAATTTTAAGAGCGTGATTCAAGTATTCATCCGGATTATATTCCGGGGCATAGGGCGGCAGGAAAAATACCTCAATTTTCTCCTTGTGCTTTTCCAGCCAGGCTGCGGCAAGCTTGCCATGATGAACCTTCAGATTGTCCAGGATCAGGAACACTTTTTGCTCCGAAGCACGGATCAGACGCTCCATGAAGCGGATCAGACGCTGCTGGTTCATGCTGTCCTGATAGAGCATAAAACGAACCTTGCCCTGGCTGCTGATTGCAGAAATCATATTTACCCGCTGACGCCTGGTCTCCACTGGCAGCACGGGAGGACGGCCCTTCGGTGAAAAGCCGCGCTCCACGATTTCACAGTTGCTTACGCCAGTTTCATCGGCCCAATAGATAATGGCATTTTCTGCTTCTGCACGCTTTGAAACAGCGGGATATTCCTCGTTTTTCTACCTTTAGATGCCGTTAGGATTCTGTTTTCGCGCACGCTTCGCTGGACGCTGGCAGCTCATGCCCCAGCGCTTCATGTAGTCCGACAGTGTCCGCTCGTTTATGGCTTTCCGGTACTGCGTCTGGATGTATTCCCGTGTCCGTCCTAACGTCCACAGCTTGCCGGGGATCCCGTAATCCTCCGGTGTTTTCTCCGCCACCGCTGTCCGGATAGTTTCCTGTTCTTCCTTGCTGAGAACCATGTGGCTCCCAGGCTTTCGACCATACTTTTTTCGCTCCAGGGAGGCTTCGCCCTCTCGTTGATACGCTGTCCATATTTCGCTTGCGCGATTCTGGCGTACGCCGGTTAATTCCTCGATTTCCTTTCCCGTTTTTCCCAATTTCTTGAGCCGTACGACCTGCCTGCGTATCTCCTTGAGTCCCTCTCTCCCTACTTTCCTCAAGTCTATATATTCCATGCACACTATTATATCATAATTCCGCCGGTTTTCCTAGCTTTTTTCTCGAAAGTAATAATATGTCATATCCCAACACTATAGATGCACACGGCTTTCAAAATATTTTCGCTCTTTTTCAGAACGCAGTCAACCTTTTTTAAAGGAATTTATAACTTTTCGGTGAAAATCGATTCAGGGAACCATGAAGCCGCAAATTGCTTTCGCTGCCCTTCTTGCTTTCTCCCGGCACCTATGCTAAAATGAGAGTAACACAAGACGAGGAGATGCTGTATGGACAAGGAATCATCCGCTGGCGTGCAGCCAGAAGCAACCAGCCATATTGAAGCACGCGAGAAACGTGTGATAGAAGCAAGAAAATTCAACCTGCTGAGCAATGTGTTTATGCGGGTCGCGCTCAGAGACAAAAGCGCCTGCCAGTACGTGCTTCGGATTTTGACCGGGATTCCAGATCTGGTCGTGAAAGCAGTTCGCACGGAGTATCGGGTTTCCAAAATCACATCGCATGACGTAGTTCTGGATGTTTTGGCAGAAGACGGCAGCGGTAAAATTTACAACATTGAAATTCAGCGTGCCGACACAGTGGATCATGCCAGACGGGTCAGACTCCATGGCGCGATGATTGACAGCGAATATCTGGAAAAAGGGGAAACCTATGCCGACCTGCCGGATCTGTTTATCATTTATATCAGTGAAACAGATTTATGGAAAGCCGGGTTTACAACGTATCTTGTGAGGAAATACTTCGAAAACACGGATATTCCCTATGATGACGGACAACATATCATGTATGTAAATGCCGCTGTAGATGACGGTACTGAAACCGCAAACCTGATGCAGTATTTTAAGACCGCAGATCCAGACGATATGAATCATGGCGACTTATCCAAGCGAGTACATCTGTTGAAATGCGAGGAAGGAGGCTATCAGGAAATGTGTGAGGTTAGCGAAAAAATTTTCAAGGAAGGTCAAGCTGAAGGTCGAGCCGAAGGTCGAATTGAACAGGCAAAAAGCACGGCTATGCACCTTGCTGACATGGGGCTTACAGCTGAAACAATTGCAGAAGCAGTAGAAATCAGTGTAGGCACTGTAAAGCAGTGGTTAGATAACCGCAAGGCAACTATTCAGTGACTCTTTAGCAATCCAGACTCACGAAGTCAGGTATACTTCCGCCCCAACATGTCAGAACTTCAAACCATCCAGCGTTGCTAAATCAACCGTGCACCATTTCCTTTCCATATGGACGCACGGTTGGTTTTCTCGTTTATCAGGGCAATATTTCCTGCTCGATTTCGAAGCCGCCACGCAGATACACTACGATTTTCTTGGCGGATATCACCTTGACCGTATCCACCAGCTGACGGATCAGCGTTTCGTCCCATTCCAGCTTTTCAGCCTGTCCATTCTCCATCGCAGAAGCGGCGCTTTCAATGCGCTGGGAGGCTGCGGCGTTGTTCCGACGCTGTTCCTCAAGGAAGGTACGCTTTTTCCGCAGTGCGGAAACTTCATCCATGATGATTTTCAGCTGAGGAGCGTATTTCTGAGCGTCGTTTTCCTGCGCCGCCTGCATAACCAGCTCCTGCGTCTGCTGCTCAAGCGTCTGCAAGCGGCGTTCGATATCGGCAAGGCTCATGCTCTCGCCGGGGAGCGGGATCAGCTCGCGTTCCATCACGCTGGCGATCTGGCGAACGAGGTCGCCCTTTTCGCTCATTACAGAATTGATGGCAGCCATAATGGCCTGTTTCAGCGGCTCCTCGTCCAACGTCGGGGAGTCGTGGCAGTATTTCTTGCCGTAGTCCAGGCGGCTCACACAGCGCCACACGATGCGTTTCTCGTCGTTCCGTGCCCAGGTGCACCTGCGGTAGAGCGTGCCGCACTCGCCGCACACCAGCCGCTCAGAGAGGGCATATTTGCTGGCGTAGGAAGTCAGCCCGGTCGGTGCGCACTTTTTCGAAGGACTTCGCGCCGCATTCCTCCGAGCCATCTCCGCCTGCGCCGCATCAAAGGTTCTCCGATCCACGATTGCCTCGTGGTGGTTCTGTACCAGATACATCGGAAGCTGTCCGGTGTTGCGGATCGTCTTGCGGCTGATGCAGTCGCTCCGGAAGGTCTTTTGCAGGAGCACGTCGCCGCAATATTTCTCGCTGGTGAGAATGTTGCGCACCGCCGTGATCGACCAGTCTTTGCCACCGGAGACGTTCAGAATCCCATCCGCTTCCAGCCCATCTTTAATCATCCGAAGACTCGCTCCGGCAAGGAATTCCCGGTAAATCCGCTTGACAACCTCAGCCTGTTCCGGAATGATTTTGGGCGTATTGTCTTCTCCGCGCTTATACGCATACAACTTTTTGTACTGAATCGTAGCTTTGCCCTCGTGCATCGCCTGCCGCATTCCCCAGCGAACATTCGCGCTGATGCTCTCGCTTTCCGCCTGCGCGAAGGCTCCCGTCATCGTGATCAGAAGTTCGCTGTCAGACTCCAGCGTATTGATGTTTTCCTTCTCGAAGATGACCGCAATGCCACGTTCCTTTAGGATTCGAACGTAGTTCAGACAGTCAACCGTGTTACGCGCGAAGCGTGAAATGGACTTCGTCAGTACGATGTCGATTTTCTTTTGCTTGCACTGTCGGATCATCCGAAGGAACTCGGGGCGCTTACGTGCAGACGTTCCGGTCCGCGATTCATCTGCAAAAATGCCTGCCATCGCCCACTCTCGATTACTCATAATTTTATTAGTGTAGCAGGCTTGCTGAGCTTCATAGCTATTGAGCTGTTCTTCCTCATCCGTAGATACCCGGCAGTATGCTGCGACGCGAAGCTGGCGACGTGCCGCCTGTGCCTGCTCCCGATTCGGCGGAATCACGATAACGTTGGGCGCAATTCCTGTCATTTTGTATCACTCCATTTCTATTGCTTGTCCATTCTTTAATGTTATGATTGTCTTTTTCTCACGAACGGTCACGGCAAATACCGTCTCCCGAAGGATTTCTGCATTCAGCTCGGTCATAGGTGTTTTGCTTTCAAAATACCGTCTTAAATTTGGAGTCCGCTGGCTGCTGAGGCGACTGGGGATTTGTACGAATGCCTATTA
>CAJUSB010000019.1:0-10991 GCA_910589115.1 uncultured Clostridia bacterium
AACCGCTTACCTTATACGATATTTCCATTTACACAATTTATTTTTCACACCCAAACCGATATTGAAATCTTAAATATTATGCTTGGGAAATAAATTTCGTTATTTTGCAGCCTGCCTAAAGCTGTGAAGACGCAGGGAAATCAGCGTCTCCCATCATTAGAAGACAGAAGAAAAGAAACGTCCGCCTCCTCAACTGGGGGGCGGACGTTTTCATGAAAATGATGTTGTGTGTATTGACGATGTTATTTCTGAACAGCTCCTTATACCGGTTCCTCTCTGATTTCAAACCGGTTCACCAGCCCCTTTAAGAGTTTGGCTTGGCCTGACAGTTCGGAGCTTGCTGCTGCGCTTTCCTCGGAGGTGGCCGAGTTGGTCTGTACGACGCATGAAATCTGTTCGATCCCCATGGTAACCTGGGCAATGGATGCCGCCTGCTCCTGGGAGGCCTTCGAAATCTCATGGATCAGCTTCGCCGCTTCCTCGGAAGCAAGAACGATCCGTCCGATCGACAAAGCAGTCTCATTTGCAATGCCGGTTCCTTCCCGCACGGCCTGGACCGTAGCGTCGATCAGGGAAGCCGTGTTCTTGGATGCTTCTGCCGATTTGCTGGCCAGATTGCGGACTTCATCAGCAACCACGGCAAAACCTTTCCCCGCCGAACCGGCTCTGGCTGCTTCAACAGCTGCATTCAGGGCGAGAATATTGGTCTGAAAAGCAATATCTTCTATGGTTTTTATGATTTTACTGATTTCAGAGGCAGAATCATTGATTTGGTTTATTGCAGTCGTCATCTGCTCCATCTGCTCTTTGCCCTGTTCCAGATCCGCTGCTGTCGTCATAGCCTGTTCGCTGGCTATCTTTGCGTTCTCTGCATTATTCGCCACATGACCATGGATTTCATTGATTGTGGCTGCCAGTTCTTCTACAGCGGAGGCCTGCTCTGTAGCGCCCTGGGCCAGGGAGTGAGCACTGCTGGCAACCTGGTCCGAACCGGTGGCTACTTTCATAGCGCTGGCATCCAGCTTTCGCAATGTATCGTTCAGCGTATGAATGGTATTTTGGAAAGAATTTTTGATCGGTGCAAAATCTCCTATATAATCCATATTCATCTCTAAATTGAGATTGCCTCTGTCAAGTTCCGCCAGGGAAGCAGAAATATCCGTTATATAATCCCTCCACGTCTGCACCGTTGTTGACAGTGCCCTGGTCAGATCACCGGTTTCATCCTCGGTATTAAAAACATGGACATCATCCTTCAGGTTGCCCAGGCTTAATTCTTTCAGACGTTCGGATGCTTCTTTGATGGGGTCTGAAATCCGTTTGGCAATGATGGAGACCACATAGATTCCCACCACAAAAACGGCCAGACCGGCAAAGAATATAATCAGCAGAGACAAGCGGCTGGATCTGCTGCACGCATCCAGCTCATCCTGGATGATCGGCAGCATATCCTCCTCGTAATTCCCGGTGCCGATATACCAGCCATACGGCTCAAATTTCTGGATGAATCCTCTTTTGGCCTTGGCCTCTGATTCACCCGGTTTGGCGAAATAGAAATCAATAAATCCGCCCCCGGGCTTATCACCGGCAGCAATGGTATCCCGTACAAAATAATTCCCTTTTTCATCCGTGGAATTATAGCGGTTTGTACCCTCTACCTCTGGTTTGATGTGTACGGCGTTGGTCCCGTCCGCCATATCAGCCCAAAAATATCCGGCTCCGTTGTTATATCTGGTAGAACGGACGATATATTTGGCATTTTCCATAGCTTCTTTTTCTGAAATCAAGCCGGATTGATATTTATCATATTCTGCCTGCAACACCCCGACCATGCACTCTACCTGGCTCTGGATGATCTGATCCAGCTTTTCCTTTTCTGCGGTGATCACATTGTTGTATGCAAACCGCAAAGATACGTTAGATAGCAGGGAAAGCAAAAATACAGCCAAAAAGGTAAGGATACCAATGCTTGAAATTAGTTTTCCGCGCAGTTTCATTTTTAAGACTCCTCTCTCGTTCCGGTGCTTCACGTTTGAAATTTTCATATAAATTTCCTGGGATATTTTGATTCGGGACTGCTCGTTTATGCCCGTTTTGTCCATTCGGGGGGCAATAGGTACATCAGAAATTGTGTTTACGCCTTGTGCTCAGGCGCAGAAGTGGAAAATAGGAACAGGAATCTTCTGACTGCTGGCATTCATAATCTAGTAGGGCGGCTGACTGCATATTTCCTCCTGAAAAGTAAAGATTTTACAGGTGTTGAAAATGTACGAAAGCAAGTGGCCGTGCAAGACTGCTTTTAGGTGTTTTACACAAATTCCATTTATTTAATTATAATCCATAATCCGCCAAAAGTCTATAGTATATTCTAATAAAAATCTTTTTTTTCAAAAAAACGGCCCTCCATGAAAGGAGAGGCCGCTGGAAAACCTGTAGTCTGGTCTGTCCGGGGATATTATATATAGGTATTGATTAAAAAGCAGTTTATAAAGGAATGCTGCCAAGTGAGAGGCGCAGCTGCGGGATAATACAGGCAGGAACGTGCCCGAAAGGTTCAAATTATTTTTACCAAGAAATCAAGCGCCATGATTCCGAAACAGACGATAAATAAATACCTTCGAGCCTTATCGCTCAGCAGCCGGTCTGCCCGTTCAAACAGCGGCTGCAAGATATATAAGAATATCATTCCGCCCACGCCAAACCGGAAGCTCGGGTTCAGGGCAATGCGCCCCTGGAAATTCGCCGGGTATGTCGAGTAATCCCAAAGCCAGCTGCCTGTTACTGCTTCCAGCAGGTAGCTTGTTCCCAGTTCCAGCAGTGTTGTCAGGGCCATTATCAATAAAAATACGAGGATCGGACTAATATTCACTCTGCCAAGTGTCAGCCTTTTGCGGCGGAGCCAGCCAAGCAGTCCAATTAAAAGCAGGGCGCCAAATCCATATACAGGGCAATAAGGCCCAAACAGAAAGCCTCTGTTCGAGAATCCCCAGCGGTAAACGACGACCTCTAAAAACACCTCGTAGCACCAGCCCAGCACCGAGTAAGCAAAAAAACAAAGAAAATAAAATTCCGGCAGTCGTTCTTTTTTCATTGTGATCCCCTCCTGCGGCTTATTCTTAACAGAATATTTTCCATTTTACCATAAGAAAAGGATGTTGGCAAGGGGCGGCTGCTTTCTGAACAAGCCGGCCTGTCCATTTACAAAGGTCAGCAGATAATAGAGGGAATACTCATTTGTTGGGCATCGAAAGGGAATGCTGTGACCGGTTCACGGATGCTGCACATATTTTGCTCAGTGCATTCCGGCAGGCATGTGCAACCGGGAGATATCCACGCCTTCCAAGGTCAGGAGCTGCAATTTCCGTTCGATACCGCCTGCATAGCCTGCAAGGCTGCCATTTGCGGCCACTACGCGGTGGCAGGGGATGATAATGGAAATTGGATTGTGACCGACTGCGCCGCCGACCGCCTGTCCGCTCATGCTGGGACGGTGCATCTGTTGTGCGGCATTCCGTGCGAGCTTGCCGTAGGTGGTCGTTTCGCCATAGGGGATTTCGCACAGCAGTTTCCAGAGTACCTGTCGGAAGGGGGTTCCGGCGGGGCGCAGTGTCAGTTCCTGCGGGTTTGGCTTTTCACCAGAAAAATACCGGTCAAGCCAATTTTCAGCGGCGGAGAGCACTGCAGAGCTGCCGCATATTGGCGGGCCAGCCGGGAGCCCTTCTCCAAAATATTTCTGTCCCTCCATCCATAGGCCGATGAGTGCGTCATCCTGACAGGCGAGTGTCAGCGGCCCCAGCGGCGACTGGTATATCGTTGTATAATACATTATTTTTCCTTCCTTATTTAGAGCCTATCCTGAAATAACCCGCACACAGTTCGCTTGCATCATTTCGGTCATGCTGCACCGGTTTCCCTTGAAACCCGACAGGAATCCTGTAGAAATCGGCTTTGCCTGATGAAAATTCCGACGGCGCAGCCTGCGCACGTCTTATTTTGGGATAGGCACTTACTTCTGGTTTCTAGTATATCACAAAAAAGGAAATTTGTACATCTTTTTGCGGATCTGTCGTGGCATAGTATATGATATTTACAATTTGTTGATACACTGGCTTGTAAAATACAGCAAATCAAGAATTACCGAAAAAAATGCTTGAAATCTGATTTGAGCTATAGTATAATGAAAGAACTGATGGCAGCGGCCGGGTTGGCGGCTGCCTGCGCGAAGCGCCGTATAAGGCCGCACTAGACGGGGCGGCAGCGGTGCCTTGTACCTGCAATCCGCTACAGCAGGGTGGAATTCCGGCAATGAGGGATGCTGCCCCCCACGTTTGCGATGGCATTTGCGGTAATGACCGATTGGTACTGCGCAACGGAGGACTGTGAACCATGTCAGGCGGGGAACCGAGCAGCATTAAACAGAACCCTCTGTGTGCCGCAGAGCTGCCGATTGCGAACCGTGTCTGCTAAGAGGCTGTGGGAGGGCCGCGTTTCGACTTGCGGGTGTGCGGTCTTATAGGGCGTTTTGTGCATATCAGGTCATTTTGGGTTTTATGGAAAAGAAGGGCCGCCGTCCGCAGCTGCGGGGGATACGGCGATACTGAAAACCGTATTTCGCAGATGGGCAGATTCATCATCTGCCCATCTTTTTTCATTGGGAGGGATTCGCCTTGTATCAGGCGCTTTACCGGAAATGGCGTCCGTTGGCTTTTGCTGACGTTGTCGGACAACAGCATATTACGGACACCCTGCGTGCTCAGCTCCAGGCCGGGCGGCTGTCCCATGCATATCTGTTTACGGGTACGCGCGGGACGGGCAAGACGACTTGTGCGAAGATCCTGTCGCGTGCGGTCAACTGTGAAGATCCCCGGGACGGTGACCCGTGCGGCGTATGTCCGGCCTGTCAGGGCATCCTTGACGGCTCGGTGCTGGATGTTGTGGAGTTGGATGCTGCGTCTAATAACGGTGTTGACAATATTCGCGATATTCTGAATGAAACCCGTTATACACCGGCTGCTGTCAAGCGCCGCGTGTATATTATTGACGAGGTGCATATGCTGTCTGCGGGGGCGTTCAACGCGTTACTGAAAACGTTGGAGGAGCCGCCGCCGCATGTGCTGTTTATTTTGGCGACGACGGAGATTCACAAGGTCCCGCAGACCATTTTGTCCCGGTGTCAACGGTTTGACTTTCGCCGGATCGACCCGCGCGATATTGCGAAACGCCTGACAGAGATTGCCGCAGCGGAAGGGATTGCCGTTACTGACGGTGCAGCGCAGCTGATTGCGCGGCTTGCTGACGGCGCGATGCGCGATGCACTCTCTATGTTGGACCGTGCGTCGGGCGGCGGCCCGGTGGATGAAGCGGCAGTCACGGAAAGCCTTGGTGTCCTGGGCGCGGACGACGCGGTAGGGCTGATGGAAAGCCTGAAAGCGGGCGATGCAGCGGCCGCAGTGCGCCTGATTGGCGAATATTATCGGGCAGGGCGTGACTTGACGGGCGTTTATGACCAGCTTTTGGGGCTGATTCGGGATATGCTGCTGGTATGTTCTGCAAAGACGGATGTTTCGGCTTTGCTCAGCCCGGCGTATTCGGCTGAAACGGTGCAGCAGCTTTGTATTGGTGTTGCGCCTGCGACTATGATTGCATGGTCACATGTTATTCAGGAAAGTTTGACACGCCAGCGCACGGCATCCAACCGGCGTATAGAGGCGGAATTATGCGCTGTGCGGCTGTGCGGCCTGCGCGGCGATGATTATGATGATTTGACCGGGCGGGTATCCGCCATTGAGGAAAAACTGAAACATGGCGTTCCGGTACGGATGCAGCCTGCTTCCGGATTGGGCAGCGGCGGGGAAGACGCGCCGCCTCCGCCGGGGGATGAGGATGCGCCTCCGCCGCCTGACGACAGTGATGCGCCGGACTGGGTAAGTGAGGAGCTTCCGGCGCAGGCGCAGCAGAAGCCGAAACCTGCGGCGCCGGTGAAGGAATGGCCGGGCTGGCCGCAGCTGCTTGAGGCGCTGCAGGATAGGGTGAGCATTGCGGTGCGCATGAATTTGCAGCTTTCGGGCAAGGCGGTGCTTACGGATGCGGGGCTGACCGTTCTTTGTGATGATGAAGTCACGCAAAATCTTGCAAAAAGCGCCCAGCAGGCGATAGATGAAGCGGCGGCAGCCGTTCTTGGGCGTGCAGTAAAGGTAAAGATCCGTCTTGCAGATGCGCAGGCGGAAAATAACAGCGCACTGGACGAAATCGTCGAGCTCGCGCATAAACTGGATATTGAAGTCACTGAATTTTAGGAGGATGACAATTATGGCAAAGGGCAAATTTGGCGGCATGGGCGGCGGCATGAATATGGGAGCGATGATCAAGCAGGCCCAGAAGATGCAGAATGATATGGCGAAGCTCCAGGATGAGATTGCGGTAATGGAGACGGAAGCGACTGCGGGCGGCGGTGCGGTCACGGCTGTTGTGATTGGCACGACGACGGTCAAGAGCCTGACGCTGAAACCTGAAATTGTTGATCCGGAGGATATAGAGATGCTTCAGGATCTTGTGGTTGCGGCGGTAAACGAAGCGCTTCGTTCGGCGAATGACAAGCAGGCGGAGCAGATGAAGCGGGTAACGGGCGGCATGTCCATGCCTGGGTTGTTTTAAGGGATGCAGTTTTTTGCGCCGCCGGTTGAACGGCTGATTGAGGAGTTTGCCCGCCTGCCGGGGATTGGGCAGAAGACAGCGCAACGTCTGGCATTTCATGTGCTCAACCAGCCGAAGGAGGATGCGGAGCGGTTTGCGGAGGCGATATTGCAGGCGAAGAAGCAAATTTTCACCTGCAAGGTTTGTCAGAATCTGACGGACAGCGAGGTATGTCCGATTTGTTCCAATCCGACGCGGGACGCGGGGGAGATTTGTGTAGTAGCTGACCCACGAGATGTGATTGCATTTGAGCGGACGCGTGAATTTCACGGGTTGTATCATGTGTTACACGGCACGATATCGCCGTTGAACCATGTAGGGCCGGATGACATTCGTATTCGGGAGCTGCTTGTGCGGGTTGCGGAAACGGATGTGCGGGAAGTAATAATTGCGACCAATCCTGACACAGAGGGGGAAGCGACGGCGATGTACATTTCCCGGCTTTTGAGGCCGTTTGAGGTCAGGGTGACGCGGCTTGCATACGGCATACCGGTAGGCGGGCACTTAGAATTTATTGATGAAGTCACGCTGATGCGCGCGCTGGAGGGCCGGCGGGAGATTTGAGTGTTACGGTCCTACGCGGACGGCGGTCCTACGCGGACGGCGGTCCTGCGCGGACGGCGCCAGAGGGACTTGTCCCTCTGGACTCCCTTTCTCCGCTGCGGCGGGGATGGGTACGGCAATCAGCGTTTTTGCGGATTGCCCCGCCCGCCAAAAGGACGGCGGGCGGGGTGGTCAAATGCGGCAAAATTTTTTCAAGCGTATAAAGTATGAAATGGCGTCCTTTACAAAGGATGATTTGGCGTTTCCTTCCAGAAGGGAGCGCCTTTTTTGATGCTGTATTTAGGAATGCCGGTGGAAATCATTCCGTCATTCTTGATTTTTCGACAGGGATATGCTATACTTTATACTCGTGAACACTGAAAAATCCGTTTGAATCGTCTGCCCGGCAGAACGTTCTATGCGGTTCTGTAAGATTATTCAGGGTTTGTTCAGGTGCTGTTAAAACTATGGCATTCTACTCTGATTGTCCCCTTGGTTTGAAAGAAGGTTGTTTTAATATGAGTGATGCGCTTGTATTCCTGCGGGAAAGGCAGGAGAGCGGAGGGTATAACCGCCTGCATGGCCTGCGAGTGCTGACCGTGCGGGAGGGCTATGCTGAGGTCTGCCTCCCGGCGGGTGAAAGCATTTTGAATCCGTTGGGCAGCGTCCACGGCGGAGCGATTTATACACTGTGCGACGTTGCCGCTGGGACGGCTGCTGCATCCCATGGACGGGTTGGCGTGACCCTTTCTGCAAATGTGAATTATCTGCGCCCGGGCCTGGCCGGGGAGGCGTTGACTGCGTCCACGCGTGAAATAAAAGCCGGGCGCCAGACTGCCGTCTATGAGGTCGAGGTGCGCCAGCAGGAGCGCATCCTTGCGACCGCTGTTTTTACGATGTACTACGTCGATTATCCAATGGAGAAACTAAAATGATTGATACCGCAGTTGTCCCACCGCTGCTGAACTGGTATGCGTCCGCGCATCGGGATTTGCCGTGGCGGCGTACCCGTGACCCCTATTGTATTTGGGTAAGTGAAATTATGCTTCAGCAAACCCGGGTGGAGGCTGTTCGCGCCTATTATGCGCGGTTTATGGAGACGTTGCCTGATGTGCAGGCGCTTGCGGCGGCAGATGAACAGACCTGTTTGAAGCTCTGGGAGGGGCTTGGCTATTACAGCCGTGTGCGGAACCTGCACCGTGCGGCTGTTGTTGTCTGCCGCGATTACGGCGGAGCGCTGCCAGATTCTTATGCGGAGCTGATGCGTCTGCCTGGTATTGGGGATTATACGGCGGGGGCAATCGCTTCCATTGCGTTTGGCGAACGTGTTCCGGCGGTTGATGGCAATGTATTGCGCGTGATTACCCGTTTGACAGGGGATTCCCGTCCGATTACCGATCAAAAGGTGCGGGCTGATTTGCGAACCCAGACTGCCGCTATTGTGCCGGAGGGACAGGCGGGAACCTTTAATCAGGCTATGATGGAGCTTGGTGCGACTGTATGCGTTCCCAACGGTGCACCCCGCTGTGAATGCTGTCCGCTGGTGCAGCATTGCGAAGCATATCGCTGCGGAACTGCACTTTCCTTGCCTGTAAAGGCGGAAAAAAAACCACGCCGGATTGAACCGCGTACTGTTTTTTTGCTGTATAGCGGTGGAAAGATAGCCCTTCACCGCCGTCCGCCGAAGGGCCTGCTCGGCGGAATGTGGGAGCTTCCTTCAGCAGAGGGAGCGCTTGCCCCGGAGCAGGCCGTTCATCAGCTGGAGGCGTGGGGGCTGGAAGCTGAACAGCTGTGCCCGCGTGCTGATGCGAAGCATATTTTCACCCATATTGAATGGCATATGACAGGTTACTATGCTGTATGTAAGACCCCGGCAGATGGATTTGAATGGGTTCTGCCCAGCGAGCTGCGCGAAACCTATGCGCTCCCGTCTGCTTTCCGTCCATTTTTGGAGGTGCCCGGATGAAACCCCAAACCGTACATCATACTCTGGAACCGCTGTTTGATGAAAACTCCCGCGTGCTGATCCTCGGCACGATGCCCAGCCCGAAATCCCGTGAGGCGGGTTTCTACTATTATCATCCGCAAAACCGGTTTTGGCGGGTGCTTTCCGCTGTGCTGGAGGAGCCTTTGCCGGAGACAATAGAAGGCCGCCGGGCGCTTTGTCTGCGGCGGGGGATTGCCCTGTGGGATGTGCTCGCGTCGTGTGAGATTGAGGGGGCGGCGGATGCTGCAATCCGTCATCCGGTGCCCAATGATATCCCCTGGCTTGTCAGGCAGGCAGATATCCGGGCCATTTTCTGCACCGGAGCCAAGGCGCATGAACTGTATCAAAAACTAATCTTTCCGGCGTTTGGCGTACCGGCTGTGCGCCTGCCCTCAACCAGCCCGGCAAATGCGGCATGGTCGATTCCGAAACTGTACGAAAAATACTGTATTATAAATGATTTTGCAAAAGAGCGGTGACGCCTGAGAAACTGCTCTTTTTGTTTTCTGGAAATATTTCTCTGACAAAAATCACATGATTTTTGTTGATATTCAATAACGGATATGGTAAAATATTCAAAAGATATCCGATCAGACGGAAAGGGGAACAACAGTGAAACAGAACTCGCTGCTGTACTATCTGCTGACCGGCGCGCTGATTGGCCTGCTGCTGGTCCTATTCTTATTTTTGTACTTCCCACCCTACGATTACTCATATCAGCAGACTGCGGACCGGAAGACCTTTGGTTCGGTGATGCAGACCCTGGCTGACCCCTATTACCAGGCGGTTGACAATAAATTGCGGTCCATTGCCGAAAGCCGTGGGGATATTCTGATTTCGCGCGATGCCCGTTATCGCGGTGATAAGCAGCTTGAACAGATTTATGAACTAATCGAATATCAGCCGGACGGTATCTTTGTCAGTGCAGTTGATTGGACACAGCTGACCCCTGCGCTGAAAGCGGCGGAGGATGCGGGGATTCCAGTTATTGCGCTTGATGCTTCACCTACGCTTGAAAACGTTTCCGCGACTGTGTCTACCGATCCCTATGCGGCAGGTGTGCTGTGTGCCGGTGACTTGATGTCCCGGCTGCCGGCGGCACGGATTATTGTGCTTGGCCAGCCCGGAAACCGCTATTCCGATGCGTTTGTTCGTGGTTTTCGTGAATCGCTTGGCAAGGACTATCGTATAGTTGCAGAAGGTGACAGCAGCCGCCAGATTGCAGCCAGCAGTCATGTATGCAGCGATTTGTTGGATCAGGCCAGTGCAGTGGATGCGATTGTTGTTGTCAATGACCATGCGGCAATCGGTGCGCTGACCGCACTGGAATGGCATAATCTTGACCGGCAGGTTCTGCTTTATGGGGTGGATGGTTCCCCGGCTGCGCGTGCAGCAATCCAGAAAGGACTGATGGCTGGGAGTGTAGCACGTTATCCGTATGAATTAGCCCAGCTGGCAGGTGACGCGATGTATGCTCTGTTGGACGGGCAGGAGCTGGAGCAGACGGATATGTATATTGAAATCCAGATGATTACAACTGCAAATATTGACGATTATGAATTAACAAGTTGGCAGTGAATGTACTTAATAATTTTGCAGCAGTGAATCGACCAGCCCGCTGTCGTTCTGGCGGGCTGGTCAGCAGGGCAGAAGCGGATGGCATCGTCCCCAACTCTCGTCCCGCCCGCAGGCGAAGGAGCCCCGTAGGGGCGTGGGAGTCCAGAGGGCAAGGCCCTCTGGCGCGGTCCGCGTAGGACGCCTCTCCGGC
>CAJUSB010000019.1:11091-30484 GCA_910589115.1 uncultured Clostridia bacterium
CGGTCCGCGTAGGACGCCTCTCCGGCGAGGAGCGGGAGTCCAGAGGGCGGAGCCCTCTGGCGCGGTCCGCGTAGGACGCCTCTCCGGCGAGGAGCGGGAGTCCAGAGGGCAAGGCCCTCTGGCGCGGTCCGCGTAGGACGCCTCTCCGGCGAGGAGCGGGAGTCCAGAGGGCGGAGCCCGCTGGCGTGGCGAGGGGATCCGATATTGGCGGAAAGGAGGCTGCGGGAAGTGTATGAAAAGAAAGTGCAGAGAATGCTGCTGGATATGATGTCAGCGCTCAATCTCGTGATTGTACTGTTCCTTTCCATGACGATTAGTATTACAGCAGAACGCATCGCAAAAAGCGGACAGGCTCGCGCGTTCTTCGATCAGATCGACGTAGTTCCCAACTCTCCAAGAACTGTCCCACTGACATCCGTTGCCCTCTTCCTTTTGCTGCTGGGGATTATGGCGCTCGTGCGGCGGAAAAAACTGCCCATTATGCGGCAGCGGATTCTTGTGTCAGCCGCCCTGCTGCTGCTCATTTCCTTGATGATCGCCCTGCGCATGAGCTATACCGGCGTTGTCCTTCTGGTCGCCGCCGAGCTGCTGCTCGTCTTTGAATCAAGGCAGACACAGACCATTTTTATCGGCATTATGACAGTCCTCTTCCTGTGCAGCGACTATGACCTCGTCAGCCTTCCACTGCCGATGATTTCTTTTCAGGAATACCTGTTTTACTATAACACCAATACCGCGAACCTTTTGCTTTCTACCAAAAATGTGCTGGTCTCTATCAATATGCTGCTTTTCATTACCATTATCGTTCAAATGTCGCTCCAGCGGTCAGCAGAACACGAAAAAGTCATACGGCTCAATCAGGAGCTGTATGAAGCCAACCAGCGCATCATGGAATACGCCATCGAAAGCGAACGGAATGCCTCTATGCATGAACGTAACCGCTTGGCCCGTGAAATCCACGATTCCATCGGCCATACCCTGACCGCTATTTCCGCCGGGCTGGATGCCTGCCTCACCCTGCTTGACCATTCCCCAAGGCAGGTCAGGCAGCAGCTGACCGTGCTGGCCGACGTCTCCCGCAGCGGACTTCAGGATATCCGGCGCTCTGTGCACGCCCTGGAGGCCGAACCGTCGGAAATGAGTATTTCCGACGCAATCCTGAAAATGATACGGGATATGCAGGCCGCCGCAGGAATACGCGTTTCCGTGAGCAGTGTGCTCGACAAAGTGCCGCTGCAAATTGATGAAGCAGATACGGTATATCGTATCGTGCAAGAAAGCATGACCAACGCCGTCAAGCATGGCCACGCAACCGAAATTGCGATTAAAATTAAACTCGAGGGACGCTGGCTGGTGGTAATCGTCCACGATAATGGCAGCGGCTGTGCCGATTTTGAACAAGGCTTCGGCCTGCGGCATATGGAAGAACGGGTCGCCCTGCTGGGCGGCAGGCTGCGGGTGAAAAGCTTCCGCGGCTTTACCGTAGCAGCGCGGCTGAATATCAGATGGAGGGATGAAAATGATCAAGGTATTGATAGCGGACGATCAGGAGCTGATCCGGCAGAGCCTGCAAATCGTACTGAATGCATGTGAAGACATTGAAGTCGTCGCAACCGCTCAGAATGGCCGGGAAGTGCTCAGCGCCGTCCGGCGCACTGCGCCAGACGTTATACTGATGGATATCCGTATGCCTGAAATGGACGGTATCCAGTGCACGAAGATCCTGAAGGAAAACGACCCTTCTCTGCGCATTCTGGTATTGACGACCTTTGACGACGATCAGTTCGTCTATCAGGCGCTCAAGCACGGCGCGTGCGGCTATCTGCTGAAAGGCGTTTCCATGGAGGAGCTTGCAAATGCGATACGCACCGCGGCGAAAGGCGGCTCGATGATTCATCCAACCGTTGCATCCAAGGTGCTGCGCCTGTTCGCCGAAATGGCACAGAGCGACCTTCGCGTTGAGGTCACCACGGGCGGTGCGGAGGAACTGGGCCGCACCGAACGCAAGATCGTTGAGCAGGTAGGGCGCGGCCTGTCCAACCGGGAAATTGCACAGGTACTGGGACTGTCAGAGGGGACCGTCCGCAACTATCTCAGCACCATCCTGGGCAAGCTCGGCCTGCGGGACCGCACGCAGCTTGCTATCTGGTCCGTGCAGACCGGTTTTGCCGCAGGCAAGCGGCCGCAGTTTTGAAAGCCCGGCATACTGCGCTGCTGCTGACGGTGTTATGCTGTATCGCCGCGCTGCTGTCCCACTCCGGCCAGCGGGAGACCGTGCTGCGGCTTGGCCTATATGTCGGCAGTGATTGGGACGCCCCCTACAGCGACTATTATAAAATGGTAGATACCGCAATAGAACGGTTTGAAGCAGCGCACCCGGATGTACGGGTGGAATATATCAGCGGTATCCGGCAGGAGGATTATTCCGAATGGCTGGCAGCGCAGTCGCTGACTGACCGGATGCCTGATGTATTTTTTGTGTTGGATTCCGACTTTCAGCGCTATATTTCTATCGGCGCGCTGGCCGAGCTTGACGGCTATATAGCCGCTGACCGTGATTTTTTTCCGGATAAATACTACTCCGCCGCCTTTGAAGCTGGGCGAATGGGAAACACGATGTATGCCCTTCCAATCCAGAGTGCGACCACCATGATATTCTGTAATTGGAGCCTGCTGAAGCGCGAGGGCATTGAAATGCCGGATCAAGACTGGACCTGGGAGGATTTCTACAGCATTTGTGAGCGCGTGACCCGGAAGGAAGCCAGCGGCGCAGGGCAATACGGCTGCTACGGCTATCTCTGGGAATATGCTGTGGCTTCAAACGGCGCTTCAGCCGTCGATAAGGCGGGGACGGAATGCTACTTTGAAGACCCCAGGGTTGAACAGGCTATCCGGTTCTGCCGCAAGCTGTACCGCCTGAGTGACAGCTATCAGGTGACGGCGCAGGATTTTTTTGACGGCCGGGTGGCTTTCCGCGTTACAAATACTACAGATTACCGTATGATGGAGTATTATCCGTTCGGCCTGTTGGGGCAGCAAAATTTTGAATGGGGCTGCCTGCCGATGCCCGCAGGCCCGCAGGGCGGCAATATCTCTTGCCTTGAGACCCGGGTTGCAGCCGTCAGCGCAGGCAGCAGGCATAAGGCGCTTTCCTGGGAGCTGCTCAAGCTGATGAGCTATGATCCGCAGGTTCAGGGCACCTTGTATGAGGGGGCAGAAGGTACGGCGGTGCTTCATATTGATAACTGGAACCGTTCCCAGTATACGCAAGCCGCTGCGGAGCTGCGGCTGGATGCAGAGCTGCTGGACAGCGTTATGGGGAAGGCCGTCGAGCTGCCGAAATATGAGACCTACCGGCAGACCCTGGCGATTGCGAGCGCACGATTGGACGACGTATTTTATGGTGATGCAGATGTTTCAGCTACGTTGATGGCGCTTCAGCGCGAGGTGCTTGCCTATCTGAAAAAATAAAATCCATAAATAATGCGATTTGTCCTAAAAAGTATAAAATTCAGGTTATTTCCAAACCCGGTAATATATGACATACTCAATGCCACTGAAACCGATTTCATTACATGCGTCACGTGAATTGTGCAAATGTCAAGAGAAAAGACTTGAAATTATTTTATATATTGTGATATTTACCGATTGAAAAAGCCCCAGAATCCGGTATAATGCAATCAGTAAAGGAAAACAACCACTGAAACAAAGCTGAACAGAAGCCGCGGACAGGTTCAGAAAATGATTCAGGACGGTATGTAAAATAACCTACTATAAAAGATTGCACAGGAGGCAAGGGCTATGCTTTGTGATGTAACCTTCCGGTGTGGTCATACAAGATTGGTGAACCTCATCGGACAATATGAAGACCGTCAGCGCAAGATGCTGCGATATAGTAATTTTTTGATTTGCCCGGATTGCCAGGCCGCGCACACGACGGTTCAGAGTAAACCGCTTACCTCAGTTTGGGGTGAAGCGAACCGGATTCAGACCGGTTGTTAAAATTGCCAGTTTCTCCTTTTCACGTATCTTCCATATAGCGAAAGGCTCTTGCGTGGGTTTCGTCTCCCCATGCAGGGGTCTTTCGCTTTTCTGGCCCGCCCAGCCTCCGGCCTGTGGGACACAGCCAGATCTATACTCACATGCGGCAAGTCTTTTCCGCAGCCGCCCCTTCGGCCCGCCGTCCTATTGGCGGGCCGAAGCAGCACAGATGAACGGGCATATCCGCCCCGCCCGCAGGCGGTGGAAGGGAGTCCAGAGGGATGAGTCCCTCTGGCGCTGTCTGCGGAAGACCGCCCGCCGCGCAGGCGGATCAAACGGCAATCTCCAGTGCTCACGAGTATAAAAGGTGCTCAAATGTCCTGGACGTGAAAAATTTACAAATATCTACTTGAAATAAACGACTCTGCATAGTATGATATAGACAAGAAATCCGCAAAGAGGATATGAAGCAAGGCAATCACTGACGCCGAAAGGAGCGATAATGAACGCGCTGAATTTTTTGAAGCACAAATCAGAGGTCGTTTTTATTTACGAGGATTATTCTGTCAAGCGCGCAATGGACGAATTTCAGGTTTCTGGCTATACGGCATTGCCGATCCTTTCCCGGGATGGGCGCTATGTCGGTTCAATTACAGAGGGTGATTTCCTGCGTTTCCTTCTCCACTATGATCTGATTGATATGTCGGAGACCGAGCAGATTGAGGTCCGTGACCTGCCGCGCCGGATGGATAACCGTCCGATTATGGTAGATGCGCATATGGAGGATCTGATGGAAACGGTCATGAGCCAAAATTTTGTACCGATGGTTGATGGACGTGGCGTCTTTATGGGCATCATCACGCGTAAAAAGGTTTTAAGCTATTTTAACCAGCGGCTTAACGCCATGGTCAGGAGTTATGCTTCCTGAACATCCCCAAATGCTTGTCAAGTAAAGAGGCTGCCGCACCTATGGTTTGAGGGCCATTGGTGCGGCGGCCTTTTTTGGCTGCTGCCAGGCGTAGGAAAAAAATATTTCCCCTTCCCTGAAACGATTTCCTTCTTTTGTGCGAATATATTACCGGAAGCCTGAAAAGGAGGTGAACGCCCCGCCATGGATCAGGAACAAAAATGGATCCGACGCATTCAGCGCCGCAGCAGTGAAAAGGATGCTGACGCACTGATCCGCAAATATTACAGCGAAATCTTTGCCTATGCGTATAAGCAGGTCTCCGACCGGGAAACCGCGCTCGACCTGACCCAGGAGATTTTCATTGCCGTCCTTCGTTCCCTGCATACCTATGATTCAGGGCGTGCCACTTTCCGCACCTGGCTGTACCGGATTGCAACCAATAAAATTATTGACAACCGCCGCCGCAGTGTGCCGCCTGCTGTCCCGCTTGACGGATTGCAGCTGCCCGACGAGCAGGACTTTGCAGGACAGGTGGAGCGGCAGAGCGTTCTGGACGCAATCGAACGGTATGTCAGTGCGCTTGAACCGGGCCTTCAACAGATTTACCGCCTGCGGCTGTACGGTGAATATACGTTCCCAGAGATTGCGCAGATGCTCGGACAGCCCGAGGCCGCGGTCAAATCCCGTTATTACCGCCTGATGCAGGCGCTGAGAAAGGAGTTTCAGGATGCATATTGAATATCCCACCGAGGACGAGCGGGAGGCCGGGATCCAGGCGATCCTTGCCGCCGGGCTAGTCCCGAAGCCATCCCTGCGGCGGGCGTTATCCGGGCTGTACCGGGCGCTTGGACTGCGCGGTCTGCTGTTCGGCGTAGGGGATTGCGTACTGCTGGCCGTTCTGTTGTCAGGCTGTGCCGCCGTGCCGCTGCTGGCAGTCCTGCTGAACCGTCCCGACCCGCGCAGCCTGCTCTATCCACTTGCGGGCGGTGCACCGCTTTTGTATGCGGCATTGCTGCTGCTCACCTTTTGGAAGGAGGAACAGCTGGGCACCCGTGCGCTGAAAATGACCGTCTTCTATGATTTGCGGCAGCTCACGGCCCTGCGTCTGCTGCTGTTCAGCGGCATGGGTGTGCTGGGGAATCTGCTGTTAGCGGCTTGTGCTGCCGCCTTTTGCCGGGATGCGCTGCTCTTTGTGCAGCTGCTGTTCTTGTCGCTTGGCGCATTGTTCCTATATGTTGCGCTGACGCTGGTTTGGCTGCTGCATGTGCCGGTGCGTTTTCAGCCGGTGCTGCCTGTGGTTTGGTGTGTGCTGTGCTGTATCCCGCCGCAGCTGTGCCCCGAACAGACGCTGCCGGTTTTTCTGGATGGGCTTCCGCTGGCGGGCACGGCATTGCTGGCGGTTTTGGCTGCCGCTGCTGCCGGGCTGCTGCTGCGTTCCTACCTTCTCACGTACAGAAAGGAAGATCCCTATGCTTACGGTTGACCATGTGACCAAAAAATACGGCCGTTTTACGGCGCTGGAAGAGGTTTCTATCACCTTTTCGGATGGGGTTTACGGACTGCTCGCGCCCAACGGCGCGGGCAAAACCACGCTGATTAAGATGCTGACGACCCTGCTGTTTCCGACCGCCGGGCAAATCCTGTGGAACGGCACCGAAATCACCGCGTTGGGGGCGCGTTACCGGGATATTCTCGGTTATCTGCCTCAACAATTCGGATACTATAAAAATGATACGCCGCGTCAATTCCTGCGTTATCTGGCAGCGCTCAAAGCCGTACCGCGCACGCAGACGGATCGGCGGATTGATGAACTGCTTTCGCTGGTTTCACTGTCGGATGCTGCGGATATGAAGATGAAAAAGTTTTCCGGCGGGATGCTCCAGCGGGTCGGCATTGCACAGGCCATGCTGAATGACCCGAAACTGCTTATATTGGACGAGCCGACTGCCGGGCTTGACCCAAAGGAACGGGTGCGTTTCCGCAATATGATCCATTCGCTGGCGCAGGACCGGATCGTGATCCTTTCCACCCATATCGTTTCTGATATCGAAACGATTGCGCAGCAGGTGGTAATGCTACGTGACCACCGTCTGTATTGCTGCGAACCGCCGCAGCGGATTTGCGGCAGCCTGCGCGGGAAGGTCTGCGAGCTGCCTGCCGGGATTCCTGTACACGTACCGCATTTGCTGCTTGGCGAACGACAGGACGGTGAAAATACGATGCACCGCCTGATATGTGAAGCACCGCCGCCGGATGCGCATGCTGTAACACCTACATTAGAAGATGCCTTTTTATACGTCTATCAGGATGAGGAGGGCGGCAATGCGGCTGTTTCGTTTTGAGTTAGGCAAGCTGCTGCGGTTGCCGATGCTGTGGTGTTTTCTGGCGTTGAGCCTTGCGCTGAATGGGGCGTTATTGATGACCGGCAGTCATGATGCGCCGTGGTATCGCTATGTTGCGTCCGTGCTGCCGGTGACCGGGCAGCGTACCAATGCACCGGCCTTTCCTGTGGGATTGGATATGCTGCCTGCTGATTCCTTTCGTGAGCGGCTGCGTGAACAGACTGCCACACCGCAAAATACCTTGTCCGGGCTGGATACTGCGGCGCTTGGGAAAATGCAGGCGGGTTATCTTGGTGTGACCGGCCGGTGGGCGGATATTTTTGCGCAGAAATATGACAAATTGCAGCCGGTTGTGGATGAAGCGGCGGCCTCCGGTGCGCCTTACGATGTGTACGCAGGCGAAGCAACTTATGATTTTCAGGTACATTTGACCGGCATAATGTATCATGCGGTGCTGACAGAGGCGTTGTTGCTGGCGGTTCTTCTCACGCTCTGCACGCTGGGATGTGAGGAACAGAATTATACCAGCCTGATCGTTTACGCGACCCGTACCGGCCGTGCGGTAAATACGCCCAAACTTGCGGCAGCAGTCTTTGCCTCTTTACTGTGCTATCTGGTTTTGAGCGTTCTGACACTTGTACCGTTTGCGTGGATGTTCCGTCTGCGGGATTATCTTAGTATGAATGTTTCGAGCAGCTTCAACTATATTTTGGTGGGTACTGTGCGGGTTCCGTTCCTGACATGGAGATCCTTTACACTCGCGGGATATCTGGGCGCAACGTTTGTGCTGGGCGCAGTGCTTGTGTGTGTGTTCGTATTGTGCGCGGCGGTGTGCGGGCTGGTTATGCGGAATACCTACACCGCGTTTCTGCTGTGGTTCGTTGCGTCTGTGGGTTCGCTGGCGCTGCCCGTTTTCTGCGGTGACGCGGGACTGTGGGGTGGCTACTTCCTGGGACTATGCCTGCCAGTGCCCGTCTGGCTGGTACAGCGGGAGTGGTTTACGGTGCTGGGCGGCGCTTCCTTCCTGCCGTGGCATGAGACAGTCTGCACCCTTGGGGATCTGGCGGTATTTGCCGTGCTTGCGTTTCTGGCGGAACGCCGGTTCCGCAGAAAGGATATGGTTTGATGCGGATAATTGATTCTGAACTGCGGATTATTCGGCGGCTGCCGGTTCTGCTGTTCCGAGCGGGAAGCGATCGGAAGGAGTTATTATAATGCGTATTTTCTGGTATGAGTTTCGGAAGTTGTTCCGACCGGCGGCGCTGCTTGCGGCTGCGGCGGTATTGCTGCTGCTCCGGCAGAGCACCCTTGGCCTGTGCGATCTGCCGGGGGAAACCGGTTTAGGCTGCACTCTGGATATTTATGAGGGCTGGAAAACTTCCTACGGCAGGACGATTGACCCGGAAGAGCTGCCAGGCCTGCAAGCCCAGTTGGATGCGCTTTATACTGAGGCAGATGAAACCATTGCCCGCTGGGACGAAAGCAAATGGGCGCATTGGGATTCCTTTTCTGACGCTGGGGTGACCAATTACAAGGAATATCTTTTGCTGCTGGAAAAAACGGAACGCAGCCCAGTGGAAAACAATGTTGCTGCGCTGCTGCTGGATTCCCGCACGGATTTTTTGCAGGAGCGGATCAATCTTGTAAAAAACGTGCTTGAGATGTATGACTTTGAACAAAGGGGCAGTTTGCCCGGAGTGGCAGAAGCGCATTCCGCCGCGCTGGAACGTAGCCGGATACTGGCAGACAGCCCCGAAATCATCCATTCCACACTGAACAGCCAGTCGATTTATTATGCATATGAGTTTGCCGCACAGCTGGCGCTTACCCTGGTGCTGGTGCTTGCGATTGTGATTTCTCCCGGCCTCGTGCAGGAAAAACTTTGCCGCATGACGCAGCTGCAATGGACAACATCTGCCGGACGGAAAATTGCGTATCATCAGCTCGCGGCGGTGTTGGCCTTTTCGGCGCTGGTTTCGGTCGCGATGGTCGTTTTTTATGGCGGATGGTTCTGTCGCAGCTGGCGTGCAGGTGTTTTCTGGGACTGTATGGCTTATGCTGTGGGCGGTTCGCAAATCCCGTGGTTTGATTTCACCTATGGACAATATCTACTGATTCTGGCAGCAGTTGTGATTGCTGTGGGCATTGCAGCCGGGGCAGTGATGTTTTTCCTTTCGCAGTTCAGTGTGCATTATATTGCAATGCTGCTGAAAGCATTGCCCGCCGGTCTTGCAATGATTTTCCTTTCTAATAAAATCCTCTCTAATCTGCTTTATTTCGGAAATGCGCTGTCCGGGCTGACCGGAGTGCCGGGCACGGAATTGCTTCTGACGGCGGGACTGCTGGCAATGTCTCTCGCACTGGTTTTCCTTTCCGCACGCCAGCTGCAAAGCCAGGAATTGTAATCATATACAAAAACTGCTTAAAAAAATCTTAATTAAACCTTAAATGGTTTTTAATTGACTTTTTCCTGCTGTAATGGTATCCTTGTTTCAATCTGAGTGGGGGAGAGGAAGATTTTTTTTATGACGACCTTTCAGTTAAAACTGCTTGCATTGCTGCTCATGCTGATCGATCACATCGGTTATTACTTTGAGGGAACCCCGGCCGTTCTGCGGCTGATCGGGCGGCTGTCGTTCCCACTGTTCCTGTTTTGTATGACGCAGGGCTGGCGGCATACCCGGGACAGGAAAAAATACTTACTCCGGCTGTACGGCATGAGCCTTGTCATGGCCTGCATTATGTATCTGTGCGGCGCAGGCTATGGATATCATAATATCTTTATTACATTCTTTTGGGTTGGCGTTCTGGTGAGTGCTGCCGAGCTGTTTCAAAAAGATATCCGGATGGGATATGCAGCATATGGCCTGATTGCCGCTTCGCACGTGCTGTTTAATTTGGTCTGGCGGATCATCCCCGGCGCCCGGCACCTGTCCGGGGATATCCTGCATAGCATCCTGCCGAGCCCGATTGCCTGTGAATACGGCATTTCATATGTGCTGCTGGGGGTCGCAATGTATTTTTTGTGGGAAAACCGTGCGGCATTCTGCGCCGCCTATCTGCTGCTGGCCATGATAGAGTTTTGCAGCGGAGATACACAGTGGCTGATTGCGCTGGCCCTGCCGTTCATCCTCCGCTGGAACGGCGAAAAGGGGCGCAGCTGTAAATGGTTCTTTTATTTGTTCTATCCGGCGCATACACTGGCCCTCTTCTGGCTCGCCAGCCGGGCCTGATACACGGCGGAAGACAGCTGCGGGCAGATGGCAAAACCTGCCCTTTCTGCATATATATTTTTATTTTGCAGGAAAAACCCTTGTTTCACCTCCGAAAATATGTTAGAATGTAGATGCAATTACCTAATTGCAGCGCTTCTTTGCGCATATTTTTACATATTGTTTCTGAAGAGGTGCCAGAATATGAAAAAGCTCCTTAAAAAGCTGTTTTCCGGCGTTTTATCGACAGCATTGCTGCTTTTTACCATGCCGCTTGCCTTGGCTGCGAACGATTTAGAGGGCAGCTGGGCACGGTCCTATATCGAATATCTTGGACAGATCCCGTACAACGGGGAAACCGGCGGTGTGATCCGTCCGAACTCTACTACAGGCAGCTACGACCCTGACAAGCAGGTGACCCGTGCGGAATTCATGCGCTATATCAATCGTGCGTTTAACTTTACAGAGAAGGCCTCCATTTCGCAGTACACCGACCTCAGCGCGAATGGCTGGTATATTGAGACGATTCAAATTGCGGCCAAGCACGGCTATATTTCGGGTACGAATGCAGTTTCCATGTCGCCGAGCGCGCCCATTACCCGCGAGCAGGTGATCAGCGTCCTTGGGCGGCTGTTCAAGAAGAATCTGGTAGAGGTTGCCCCGGAAACCCTGAAATTCACCGATAATAAAATGATCGGCAAATGGTCGGCAGCCTACGTGAAGGATGCCGTCGATGCAGGAATTGTACGCGGCTATACGGACGGTTCGTTTAAGCCTGCGGCCACGGTTACGCGGGCGGAGGTTGCTTCGCTGCTGTATCATTATATGGGCTCCTCCCTGAACACCGCCGGAACGGTGTATACGGCTGCATCAATCAAGCCGGATACCCAAAATGTGACGATTTCGGCGCCGTGTACGCTGCAAAATGCGGTTATCGAGGGGGATTTGTATATCACCGAGGGGGTCAGCGGTACGGTAAACCTGACAAATGTGACGATAAAGGGGGATTTGATTCAGTCGGGCGGAACGCTTCGCTGTAATGGGGTGACGGCCGGCAGCATGGTTGTTGATTCTCCGATGGGCCGGCTGACCGAGGCGACCGCCAGCGGCGCCGTGGAAATCCCTGCCGTCTATGTGCGTTCAGCGGCGAGTATTTCCGAGCGGGACTTGACGGGTACAGGCTTTGCTGCTATCGTGCTGGAAGGGGAAGCACCTTCCCTGACGCTTGACGGTACTGCCAATGTGACCGCTGCCAGCAAATCGACCATCACGACTACAGCCTCAGCCGTTGTTGAGATGCTGACCGCGAATGCCCCGGTTACCGTGACCGGTTACGGCTCCATCCGTTCCGCCCTGCTGAATGCGGCTGATTGTTCGCTTGCAATGATGCCGCTAAGCGGATATTCGGTAAAAGAGGGATTGACCGCCAGTATTGCCGGACAGGAGGTCAGCGGTTCGCAGAGTATCCCGACGCCGCTGCCGCCGGTCAATTCCGCAGCAGCAAACGCGGCCCCGGTCAATGGCGTGAGCCTGACTGCCGTTACCTACGACCGGAATCCGGCTTCGGAAGCACATGAGGATATTGTTGTCAGCCTGTTTTCCGTGGATGATGCTGTTTTCCGCAGTGTTGTGCTGGGCGGCGTGGAGCTGGAGTCTACATTTACCCGCAGTACGATTACGATTGATGCCAATGAGCTGGCGGAGGTTTATCCGGGAACCTATACATTAACGTATATCATGAACAAGGGTGAAAACCCAACGCTGAAGCTGACAATTATTGATACGGGGGCGGAGTCCTCACCGTATGATTTGGATACCGAGTGGAACGGCGACTGGGAGGAAGATGTGGAATTCCGCAGCCCTAAAAACCAGGATTATACAGAGCGTACCAGCGTCAGCAGCATTAAATATAATGGGAATAACCTGTCCAGCCAGGCAATCAGCTGGGAGCCGGGCAGCAGCCGTTTGCGGATCACGATTGACGGCGAAGAAATAGACAAATGGTTTTCCGACTATAATGATCCAGACTACTTGGATTTTGACGTGAAGCTCACCGAGCCGAGCGATGCTTTCACCGTGCGGATCTGGTACAAGGAATAACCAGCCGCTGCTGCCCCTTCGGCCCGCCGTCCTTTTGGCGGGCCGAAGCAGCACGTATAAACGGCGATAACCGCACCCATTCCCCGCCGCAGCGGAGGAAGGGAGTCCAGAGGGACAAGTCCCTCTGGCGCCGTCCGCGCAGGACCGCCCGCCGCGTAGGTGAGCCAAACGGGAACTCAATACATACGAGTATTTATGATGCAGCCTGCGGGCTGCATTTTCATTTTGCGTGAAAGAGGCTGGTTCAGCCATCCTTTGCTGCTGAAATCAAATATTTGTGGATTTGCGTCCGGTATTGTTCATACAGGCCGAGGTCGGTGTAGAGGGCTTTATAGTAATCAAACAGCTCCAGTTTGGTCTGTACGGTGTTTGTGACGGTTAGGGCGCTGTTTGTGATGCTTTTCTCGTTTTTGCGGTAGTAATAGATGGGCGTTTCAAGTGCTGCGAAGCGTTCGGCATAGCGGATATATTCGAGGTTGAAAAGGAAATCCTCACTCCAGCGCAGGGTTTCGCTGCATCGGATGTTGTGGGAAAGGATGATATCCTTTCGGTACAGCTTGTTCCACATCACGCCATAATAAAAGCTGGCGGGTTCTTCCATCAGCCGCTTTGCAAACTCGTGCTGATCCATTACGTTATACTGGTTCAGGAAACCGGAAACAGTGATTTTATCCCCGTTTACACGGCAAAAGTGGGATATGACCAAATCGGCGCTGGTTTCCAGTGCGCGTTCCACCAGCAGGCGGGTTGCGTTCCGGTCGAGCCAGTCGTCGCTGTCTGCGAATTGCAAATATGTGCCCTGTGCCTGTTCGATTGCGAGGTTGCGGCTGGAGGATACGCCGCCATTGGGCTTATCGACAACTTTGATGCGGCTGTCAACGCGGGCGTACATATCGCAGAGGTGCGGGCTGGAATCGCTGCTGCCGTCATTGACCAGCAGGATCTCAATATTTTCGTACCGCTGCCGCCGGACGGTTTCCAGGCAGGCGGGCAGATAGGGGGCGGCGTTATAGACTGGGATAATGATACTGACGAGTGGGTCTTTCATGGGGGGAAGCCTCCTGTGCATTTGAAATACTTTGTTTCTATTATACGGATTGCACGGAAAAAGGCAAGATAAATTTAGGGGTTTTTGTAATTTCGCGCAAAATTCTGTCTGGGATTGACTTTGCAATCTGGTTGCATTATAATGATTTCCAGAGTAATTTTGAAAGAAAGAAGGATGCAGATATGAAAAAGCTGTGGTGTCTTTTCCGCCGCCGCAACGCGACCGGCGAGGAGAAGATTTGCGTTGCTGATTCCGAGACAGAGGGACGTGTATACGCCTGCAAATTCGCAACAGAAGAGGAAGCGAAGGCAAACTGCCCCAAGTACGCCTACAACAACCGCCCCGAAGGTGAATCGGAAGGCATCGAATGATGCTTTATTGCCTCTGCGGCAGGCACCAAAGGGCGCTGCCCTCTGGACTCCCGGCGGGCCCCGCCCTGCACCCGCTGGGGTCTCTGACCCCAGACCCCCAACTGCTCACGCAGTTGCCCTCCGCTGCGGCGGGGATTGGTGCATTCACACCCCTAACTGCACTCTGCCGGGCCCGCCAAAAGGCGGGCGGACCCGGTGGCAAGGTACATTCAAAGTATGTGAATGAATATCATTTTTCAAACAGGTTACAGGTATTATAAGGATCGGTTTCTTACAGGAGATTACCGGTTCTTTTATTATATGCGACTGGCAATTATCTGCTGAACCAGCAAAACCATGAAATCCTATGTGAATTTTTTCACAGGGGCTATGCGATATGACGAAATTCACAGGGGGTATCTTTTCAACCTGGTAAAACAGTGCTATGATGGAAACCGTGCGATGATTACGATGATACAGATTGTGAATAGGGAGGGGAAAATATGGCATATCTTCGTACAGAGCTCCAGCGTGGATTTTATTCATTCCGCAGATTCTGCAAGTGGGTGCTGATTGCAGTGTTAATGGGGACAATGATTGGTGTAGCCGGGGTAGGCTTCCACCATGTGGATGAGTATGCGCTGCATTTATTTGCATCCAATAGCTGGCTGTTGTTTCTCATGCCTTTGAGTGGCGTGGTGATTATTTTTCTTTACCGTCTTTGCGGTATTCAGCACGACCGGGGAACGAATCTTGCCCTGCTTGCTGCACGGGGGGAACAGGAGATTGCGCTCCGGGTCACGCCGCTTATTGGCGTATCAACAATCCTGACGCATTTAACGGGCGGATCGGTTGGCCGTGAGGGTGCGGCGCTGCAAATGGGCGGCTCCATGGGCAGTTTCCTGGGACGGAAACTCCATTTGCAGGGGGCAGAGGCCCGTATGATGGAGATGTGTGGCATGGCTGCCGGGTTTTCGGCGCTGTTTGGCACGCCGCTGGCCTCTGCTGTGTTTGCGATTGAGGTTGCTTCGGTCGGTATGATGCCTTATGCCGCATTGGTGCACTGTGTTGTATCTGCGTTGGCTGCACAGCAGGTTGCTATGTGGATGGGCGGCGCGGCGACTGTGATTCGGTTGGAGGAAGTGCCCGCTGTTTGCTGGCAATCCATTTTGGGGGTTGTTCTGCTCGGTTGTTTATGCGGGCTGTTATCGTGGGTGGAGTCTTTCTTTTTGGCCGGGGTACATGCGCTTTACCAGCGCAAGATTCCGAACCCATATCTGTGTGTTGCGGTTGGCGGATGTCTGGTGGTTGTGCTTTCGCTGCTGCTTGGCACGCGTGATTATAATGGTACGGGGATTGATGGGGTGATTCGCGCCGTGGGTGGAGAGGCTGTGCCTTGGGCGTTTGCCTGTAAGCTGCTGTTTACCGCGCTGACAGTTGGTTCCGGTTTCAAGGGCGGCGAAATTGTACCTACGTTTTTTATCGGCGCAACTTTTGGCTGCACGGTCGGTGTGCTGCTGGGGCTGCCTGCGGGCTTTGCTGCTGCGCTTGGTACGGTTGCGCTGTTTTGCGGCGTGACCAACGCGCCGATGGCTTCTGTTTTGCTTGCATATGAAATGTTTGAGGGGAAAGCACTGATATTGTTTGCACTGGTTTGTGCGGTATCTTATCGGCTTTCTGGTTCCAGAGGGCTATATGGTGCACAGAAGCTGGTTGCTTCAAAGGAACTGCCAGAGCCGTATGGCAATGAAACAGACGCGGAATCGGTACCGGAATCACAGGGCCAGCAGGAGACGGATGAAAGCGCCGGGGCAGAGGCTTTGTCAACCGGGCAGGAGGCGGCGTTGCAAAAATAAGGGAATTGGCACAGTATCACGCAGCGTGCCGGGAACAGATTGAACAAGAACCCTTGTGATTCTTGTCGGAATCCTGCGCAAAGCGACAAAAGTTTCCTGCTGCATACGAAAATGGTTGCAAAGGCTGTTCGATTCCGCTACAATAAAATAGAGTAACAGGCCTGTTTGGAAGCCCGCAGCGAATCTGCTTCCTGATAAGCCTTAAGCAGGCTGTCGGCGGCGGAAAGCGGCTGACAGCCGCTTTTCACAGTTTTCGTTTTTCAAAATAAAAGGAGGATGATTTTTTTGCAGCCGAAGGAAAATAAAATGGGGACGGAAAGCGTTGGCCGTTTGATTGCCGGGATGGCGCTGCCTGCGATGTTCGCCATGCTGATCCAGGCGCTGTACAATATTGTGGACAGTATCTACGTTGCACGTCTTTCACAGGATGCGCTGACGGCGGTTTCGCTGGCGTTTCCGCTTCAATCGCTAATCATTGCGCTGGGAGTAGGCACCGGGGTTGGTGTGAATTCACTGATTGCGCGCCGTCTGGGTGCGGGCAACCGTGAAGCGGCCTCGGCAGCCGCAAAGCATGGGCTGGTGCTTGCTGTTATTTCGGGGCTGGTGTATGGGCTGATCTGCTTTATCATTATGAAGCCGTTCTTTGCCGCCTTTACCGATGTACAGTCTTCTATTTATACACAGGGCGTGCAATATGGATATATTGTAACAACGCTCTCGGTTTTCTGTATGATTTCCATAGGCTGTGAGAAAATCATACAGGCTACCGGAAATATGGTTATCCCGATGGTGCAGAATGTGGTCGGTGCAGTCGTTAATATTATACTGGACCCGATCATGATTTTTGGCCTGCTGGGCTGCCCGAAAATGGGAGTTGTCGGCGCGGCGATTGCAACTGTGACCGGACAGATCGTCAGTATGGCGCTTGGGCTGTGCTTCCTGTTCCTGCGCAAGCATGACGTTGACGTTCATTTTAAGGGATTCCGGCTGGATGTTTCGGTTATCGGACAAATCTATCAGGTCGGCTTGCCGGGCATTATCATGCAGTCTGTCATGTCGGTGATGACCGCCGGACTGAATGCGATCCTTGCAGGGTATTCGGCAACTGCCGTTGCGGTGCTTGGGGTTTATTTCAAGCTGCAAAGTTTTATTTTTATGCCGGTTTTCGGACTGAACCAGGGTGCTCTGCCGGTTATGGGTTATAACTTCGGTGCACGGAACCGTACTCGCGTGGTGCAGGCTTATAAGGTTTCGCTGCTTTCGGCGGCTGCGATTATGGCGTTTGGCGTGGTTCTGTTCCAGGCTGCGCCCGGCGTAATGCTCCGTATGTTCCTCACCAGTGAAGAGGCTGCGCTCGGGGATGCATCTCCGCTGCTGCAAATGGGTGTCCCGGCGCTGCGGACGATCAGCCTCTGCTTTATCCCGGCTGCGTTCGGCATTATCAATTCTACGGTATTTCAGGCGATTGGACACGGGATGAATTCACTGATCGTATCCGTTTGCCGTCAGCTGGTCATTATCCTCCCGGCGGCGTGGCTCTTTGCTAAATGGTGGGGCGTAAACGGTACATGGTATGCGTTCCCGTTTGCGGAGATATTTACGCTGGTGTTGTCCTTCGTCCTGCTTTATCGTGATTATAAAGGTGAAATTTCAAAATTGGAGGCGTAAGCTATGCTTCGCACGCTCATTTGGTTTCTTTATTTCTGGCTGTATCTGATTTTGCTGCTGCCGGTGCTGTTCTATTATTGGCGGCTTGATCTGCGGCATGACCCGCGCCTTGACGATAAGGTCAACCGAAAGGTGCAGAACTGGGCGCGGCGGCTGATGCGAGTGGCCGGGATGCGTGTTACCGTTAATGGCCGGGAAAATTTGCCGGACCATGCGGCGGTCTATATTGCTAATCATCAGGGAAACTTTGATATTCCACTGATACTGAGCAGCCTGAACCGGGCGCATGGACTACTTGCCAAACAGGAGCTTGCCCGTATCCCGATCCTGCGGCTGTGGATGCGGCTGCTGCACTGCCTGTTTGTAGACCGTTCATCCCCACGGGCAGGCGTTGAATCTATTGCGGAGGGCGTTAAACTGCTGCAAAGCGGGCATTCGCTGGTGATTTTCCCAGAGGGGACGCGCAGCCGCGGCAATGAAATACAGGACTTTAAGGGCGGTGCGTTCCGTATTGCAAGCAAATCAAAAGTACCGGTCGTACCGGTTACGATTGATGGTTCCTACCGGGCAATGGAAGCCAATCCAACCGGCTGGATCATCCGCCCGTGCCATGTGACAGTGACCATTCATCCAGCTATTGAGACGGACGGGATGCCGCGCGAAACACTGCGCGAGCTGCCTGAACAAACGCGGGGCATTATCGCCTCAGCACTGAAAGGAGTATAAAAATGGAGAGAATCGCCAGTTTTTGCGTAAATCATGATTTATTGACCCCTGGTATGTATACCTCACGAGTTGATGGCGACGTCACAACCTATGATGTGCGCATGTTCGTACCGAATGCGGGCGTGTACTTGAGCCCGGCGGGTGCGCATACGCTTGAGCACCTGCTTGCTACAAAGGCGCGGAATTCTGCCTATGCCGATCATGTGATTTATGTCGGCCCTATGGGCTGCCTGACGGGTTTCTATTTCCTGGTGCGTGACCTTTCTCCGGAGGATTCGATTGCGCTTGTACAGGAATGCATGACGTTTGCTGCTGGGTTTGAAGGAGAAATTCCCGGGGCGAGCCGGGTCGAGTGCGGCAACTACGTCATGAATGACTTGATTGCAGCGAAACGGGTCGCCGCACGGATGTGCGGTGTGCTGGAGGGCTGGACACCGGAACAGATGACATATCGGACAGAATAACCGATGTTTTTCAGGTCTGGTTCTGGCTGTCAGACGCTGTTCCAAGAAAAAACATCAAAAACTCAAAAAAAAGTCTTGCAATCTGACAAGGTATGTGGTAGTATTATCTTACGACTGTAAGGCTTAACCGGAAAGAGGTGAAACAGCATGAAGCAGGGAATTCATCCCAATTATAAGCAGACGACCATTCGTTGTGCCTGCGGCAACATCATCGAAACAGGATCCACTAAGGAGAACATTGTCGTTGACGTTTGCTCAAAGTGCCATCCGTTCTTCACCGGTAAGCAGAAGCTGGTCGATACCGGCGGACGTGTTGATCGCTTTAAGAAGCGTTTCAATCTGGATAAGTAATTGACGAACCATCGAATGCTGCGAATGCTTTCGGTGGTTCTTTTTCGCTGCATACCGTTCCGCAGAAGTTAAAGAATACAGTTGTATTCTAAACTTAGATAGGATATTGCTGCATGAAACCGGCCAGCCCGCAATCGTTCTGGCGGACTGGCCAGCAGGGCAGTTGGGATTGGCTGTGTACCCAGCCCCCGTCCCGCCCGCAGGCGAGGTGGAGATGCGTAAGCATCTCGGGGTCTGGGGGCAAGCCCCCAGCGCTCCCCGCGCAGGGGCGGGTGCAGGGTGGAACCCTGCCGCTCCCCGCGCAGGGGCGGGTGCAGGGCGGAGCCTTGCCGCTCCCCGCGCAGGGGCGGGTGCAGGGTGGAACCCTGCCGCTCCCCGCGCAGGG
>CAJUSB010000019.1:30584-38276 GCA_910589115.1 uncultured Clostridia bacterium
AGGGGCGGGTGCAGGGCGGAGCCTTGCCGCTCCCCGCGCAGGGGCGGGTGCAGGGCGGAGCCTTGCCGCTCCCCGCGCAGGGGCGGGTGCAGGGTGGAACCCTGCCGCTCCCCGCGCAGGGGCGGGTGCAGGGTGGAACCCTGCCGCCCGCTGCGGAGGCGAATAGCGCAGCGTCCTTTTGAAAGGGGGTATTCCTTTGAACGAATTTCATAAAATCACTTGCGCAACCGAAGTAAAAACACAGGAAAAAGAATTGGCCGTCCTTGTCGGGCTGAATTGCCCCAGCTTCCGCCAAGAAGAAACCGCCGACAACATTACCCTGGCAGAGCTTAAAGCCTTGGTCGAAACGGCTGGCGGCATACCCGTTGCCTCCGTGCTCCAAAATCGCCCCGCCCCGGATGCCCGCACCTTCATCGGTGAGGGAAAGTGCGAGGAAATTCGCTCGCTCGCCGATGCACACGGCGCTTCTCTCGTCATTTTCGATAACGAGTTGTCTCCATCCCAAATGCATAACCTGGAAACACTCACCGGCTGCACCGTTCTTGACCGCTCTGCCCTGATTCTCGATATCTTCGCCCAGCGCGCCCGCACCGGTGAGGGCAAACTCCAAGTTGAGTTGGCACAATATCAATATATCCTGCCGCGGCTGTCCGGTTTGGGGAAGTCCTTGAGCCGCCTAGGCGGCGGTATCGGTACCCGCGGCCCCGGCGAATCCAAACTCGAAAGCGATCGCCGCCATATCCGCCGCCGCATTGATAAGCTCCGCGAAGAGTTGGAACAGGTTCGACAGGTGCGCGCCGTCCAGCGCCGCCAACGTAAAAAAACAGAACTGCCGCTCGTGGCGATTGTAGGTTATACAAATGCGGGTAAATCTACGCTTCTCAACTGCCTTACCGGCGCAGGGATTGAAGCGAACGACCGGCTGTTTGATACGCTCGATCCGACGACCCGCAAAAAAAGGATTTCCGATACCCAGGAGGTTCTGCTGTCGGATACCGTTGGATTCATCCGTAAACTGCCGCACCACCTTGTATCAGCCTTTAAGGCCACGCTGGAAGAGCTGCAATATGCCGATTTGCTGCTGCACATCGCCGATATTTCTGACCCCGAATGGGAATCGCAGGCAGCAACCGTTGAACACGTCATTTCTCAGCTCGGCGCTGGGGAAATTCACCGGGTCATGGTCTATAATAAGGCCGATAAATGCGACAGCCTGCCGCATTTGACAGACGGCGTGTTGTTCTCCGCCCGCACCGGTGAGGGCACGGAAGCACTGCTGCAGGCCATGGAAGCCGCTCTCGGACGCGGCAGACATGAGATGCAGCTGCTGATCCCTTACAGCGACGGCGGCGTCCTCGACACCCTTCACCGCGAAGCGGAGGTGCGTTCCGTCGAATACGCAGAGGCCGGTACGCTGGTTGATGCAGTTGTAGACGACAAAACATGCGGCCGCCTCCAAAAGTATAAAGTTGGGTAAGCCTATGGAACAATCTTATTTGATTCCGTTTTCGGCGTATGCGGAGGATCAGTTTACCGAAAAACGCTCAAAATTTATCGGACGGCTCTGGCATGTGGAAACACCCGAAGAGGCTGTCTCAAAAATTCGCGAAATGCGCGAGACTTATCGCGATGCGACCCATCACTGCTACGCCTATATCCTGCGGGAAGGCCAGCTCATGCGCTATTCCGATGACAACGAGCCGCAGGGCACCGCCGGTATGCCGATTCTGGAAGTCCTCCGGCATGAGGGGCTGGTCGATGTGTGTTGTGTCGTAACAAGGTATTTTGGCGGAATCCTGCTTGGCCGGGGCGGGCTGGTGCGTGCCTATACCGAAGGCGCAAAAGTGGCCGTTGCCGCTTCCGGTGTTGCGGAAATGCGTATGTTTTCACTGCTGCTGATTGCCTGCCCATATCATTTGCTCGGTGTGGTGCAGCAGCTGCTGCCCGCGCACGACTGCACGGTTGATGAAACTGATTACGGCGCTGATGTGACCCTGACCGTAAGCCAGCCCGCAGGCGGGCTGGCAGCCCTCAACGAAGCACTTGCAGAGGCGACTGCCGGACAGGTATATGCAGAAGAAATGGAATGCCGGTTTATGGGGCGGCGTGTGAAATAATATCTTTTTGAAAATATTGTAAATAAAATATTTTGACAACAACGAAACGGGAGGAATCGAACATCTATGAAGAAACGTTTAGCGATTGCAGGCTGTGGACATCTCGGCGGCATCATTGCCGGAGCGTATGCGGCAGGCCTGCTGGAGGGCTATGAGCTGGTGGGGGCATATAACCGCACCCCGGAGAAAGCAGAGGCCATTGCACAGCAAACCGGGTGCAGGGCCTGCACTACGCTGGAGGAACTGCTGGACTGCGCACCGGATTATGTTGCGGAGGCTGCTTCGGTGCAGCTGGTGAAGGAAATCGCTGTCCCGGTGCTCTCGCATAAGGCAAACCTTGTGCTTTTGTCCATTGGTGCGCTGGCTGATGCAGCATTCCGCAGTGAGGTTGAAGCCGCAGCCCGGGAAAACGGTGTGCAGGTGCACATTGCATCCGGCGCGGTGGGCGGCTTTGATGTGCTGCGTACCATTTCCCTGATGGCCCAGGCACAGGGCCTGTCGGAAGAGGCTGGAATTGTAACCCATAAAGGGCCGCAGTCCCTGAAAGGAACGCCCATTTTTACCGACCAGCTGATGACCGATACCGAAGAATCCCGCGTGCTTGCGGGCACTGCTGCGGAGGCAATCGCGGTTCTGCCGACCAAGGTGAATGTCGCTGTTGCAGCCTCGCTTGCGTCCACCGGCCCTGAATGCGCAGGCGCACAGATTTTCAGCGTTCCGGGGTTTGTGGGGGACGATCACTGCATTACCGCCGAGATTGACGGCGTACACGCGACCATCGACATTTATTCCCGTACCGCTGATATCGCCGGGTGGAGCACGGTTGCCCTGCTGCGCAATCTGGTTTCGCCGATTACATTCTTTTGATAGGGGGCCGTTTTCATGTTTGAAAAAATCGTTGCAATCGAACCGGTCAGCCTGGTGCCGGATGCGGAAAAAGAACTGTACCAATATGCCCGGACAGTCGTGCTGCATGACGATATCCCCGAAACCGATGCGGAAATCGCCGCCCGTATCGGGGACGCTGACGCAGTGCTGCTGAGCTATACTTCCCGCCTGACACGTGCCGCAATGGAACAGTGTCCAAACCTCCGGTATGTCGGCATGTGCTGTTCTCTTTATTCCGAAGAGAGTGCAAATGTGGATATTCCTTATGCCCGTTCCCGTGGAATTGACGTGCGTGGAATCCGCGACTATGGCGACAGAGGCGTAGTAGAATATGTACTTTGGCAGCTGACCGGAATCCTGCACGGATTTGGCGGGGATAAGGCTTGGGAAGCCCTGCCGCGGGAACTGACCCGGCTGCGGACTGGCGTTATTGGCCTTGGCACATCCGGGGCGATGATTGCGGAAGCAATGCAGCAAATGGGGGCCGATGTGCGCTATTTCAGCCGTACCCGCAAGTCGGAAGCCGAAAGCAAAGGAATCCGTTTTCAGCCGCTGGAAACGCTGCTGGAAGAGTGCGAAGTCGTCTTTACCTGCCTGAATAAAAATGTGATTCTGCTGCATGAGGCGGAGTTTGCACGCCTTGGCACACATAAAATCCTGTTTAATACCTCTATCGGCCCGGCGGCAGACCTGACGGCGCTGGCACATTGGCTGGACAACCCGGACAACCTGTTCTGCTGTGACACAGTTGGTGCGCTGGGCGATCCTGCGCTGCTTGAACGGGAGAATGTTCGGTGCATCAATACCTCGGCAGGGCGCACGCGTGAAGCCTTTATCCTGCTGAGTGAAAAGGTGCTTGCAAATATCAAAAACCACTTGAAGGAAGCATAAATTTAATCGTATCATATCCTAAAGAAAAAGGGACTGCCGCACGGCCTGTAAGGCCAGATGTACGGCAGTCCCTTTTATAAAAAGCTGTTCAGCGGCTGCGTTGCTTAACAGCCGAAAATTCATAGGCTTCCGCGAGCCAGCCAAGCAGTTCCGTATCAACTTCATCGGGGCTGTATACAGCGACATGGTGCGTCCAGCGGTTTGGAGCAGCCTCGACGGATGAAAAAATACGTGGGGAAAGCCTCTGGCAGGGAAGCCCGAAAGTGACAATCAGGTGATCTTCTTTTTTACGCTTTGGCAAGCTGGCGGCCGCGAAAAGAAAGCGGTTAAAGAAGGAAATCTGTGTTTTTGCGACCTTGCGCCGTATTTCAGGGAACCGCCCATTGAGTGCATTTTCCAGTTGGCAGTAAACGTCCAGGGCGTTTGGTTTTCCCTCAAAAAAGAATAAAATATCTGTATCCCAAAAATTCCCTCCTCCTGATCCACAGGCTTCATACTCCCGTGCAGAAATCTGTTTCCGCAGCTGCCACTTCATCCCGCCGTCCTTTTGGCAGGATGAAGCAGCACCGATGAACGAACATATCCAGCCCTCGTCCCGCCCGCAGGCGAGGAAAGGGAGTCCAGAGGGACGAGTCCCTCTGGCGCTGTCTGCGGAAGACCGCCCGCCGCGCAGGCGAACAAAACAGCAGCTTCCGCATGCACAAACCGGAAAAACAAAGGGGGCATTCCGCAGCCGGAATACCCTCTTTGCAAAACGGCAAACTTATTTCAGCACGACTTCGCCGCCAAGGCCAGTGTGCTTGGTGATGTACTCGCGGCCCATCTTAGCATACTCGAACGGATTTGCAACCGCCGGGTCCTGCTCAGCCTCGACCATGATCCAGCCCTCGTAGCCAGCCTTGTCAAGAATATCAAATACAGCGTCAAAATCAACGCAGCCATCCGGATCGCCCGGCACGGTGAATGCGCCGCTGCGGACAGCCTTCAGGAAGGACCAGTCTTCTGCCTTAACCTTCTCAACGATCGGCATTCTCATATTCTTCAGGTGGACATGGCCAACACGGTTCGCAAACTTGCCCAGAACGTCAACCGGATTCTCGCCTGCAAAAGTAAAGTGGCCAGTATCGAAGCACAGGAAGACATACTTAGGATCGGTGTTCTCCATCAGACGAATGGTTTCTTCAACGGTCTGTACAACCGTGCCCATGTGATGATGGAAGCAGGACTTGATGCCGTACTTCTCAAGGGAGAGCTTGCCCAGCTTGTTCAGGCCGTCACACAGGCGGGTCCACTCTTCATCATTCATAATGCGCTTGTCCTTCAGTACGCGCTTGTCGAGCATACCCTGGATAGAACCGGACTGTTCGGAAATGTTGATTGCGGAAGCACCGACATAGGACAGGTACTCAAGCTCCTTAACGAACTCAGCCTCGACCTCTTCATACGGCTTATCAACCAGGAAGGAGGAGAACCAGCGGGACGCGATGGTCATGTTGCGTGCGTCGAGCATATGCTTGAGGACTTCGCGGTCCTCGGGGTACTTGTGGCCGACTTCGCAGCCATCGAAGCCTGCGAGCTTCATTTCGGAAACGCACTGCTGGAATGTGTTCTCGTCGCCGAGATCCCACATATCGTCATTTGACCAGCCGATGGGGCAGATGCCCAGTCTTACCTTTTTTGGATCTAACATTTTACATAACCTCCTGAAATTCTTCCCACCGCAATCCATGTCGGAAAAGCGGCTTAGCCTCTACTCCATATTGTACAAGAGATTCACCGCAAAGTCAACATGATTTGCCCAAAACAGCTGAAAGTTTTAACAGGAAATGCACAATGCACGCAGAAGCTAAATGCGTGCAGCGCCAGAGCTGCGTGCAGCTTGGGCGACGGCGCTGGCAACGGCGCGGATGACCTGGGGGTCGAAAGCCAGCGGCATGATGTGTTCGGCGTTCAGCTCGGCATCAGGGACACAGCCGGCAATGGCGTGTGCAGCAGCGAGCTTCATTTCCTCGTTGATATCGGAGGCGCGTACATCCAATGCGCCGCGGAAGATACCAGGGAAAGCGAGGACGTTGTTGATTTGGTTGGGATAATCAGAGCGGCCGGTACCAACGACGGCGGCACCGCCTTTTTTAGCGTCTTCAGGCCAGATTTCGGGCACAGGGTTTGCCATAGCGAACACCATTGGATGATCTGCCATCGTGGAAACCATTTCGGCGGTCATGACCTGGGGCGCGGACATGCCGAAAAAGACGTCTGCACCTTTGAGAGCATCGGCGAGCGTACCTGTCTGGTGGCAACGGTTGGTGAGAGCAGCCATTTCGGCTTGGGCGGGATTGAGGCGGCTGTCACCTTCGCAGACGATACCAAAGCGTTCAACCATAGTCACATCCTGCACGCCAAGGAGCATAAGGAAGCGGGTAACGGCGATTGCAGCAGCGCCGCAGCCGTTGACGATCATTTTGATATCGGAAACCTTGCGGCCGGTGAGGCGACAGGCGTTAAGCAGGGCAGCAGCGCAGCAGACGGCGGTGCCATGCTGGTCGTCGTGGAAAACAGGGATATCGCATACCTGTTTGAGGCGGCGTTCGATTTCAAAGCAGCGGGGGGCGGAGATATCCTCCAGATTGATTCCGCCGAAGGAGCCCGAGATGAGTTCAACGGTGCGGACGATTTCGTCTACGTTTTTGCTTTTGACGCAGATCGGGAAAGCGTCTACATCTGCAAAGGCTTTGAAGAGGGCGCATTTGCCTTCCATGACGGGCATACCGGCTTCAGGGCCGATATCGCCCAGGCCAAGAACGGCGGTGCCGTCGGTAATCACAGCGACAAGGTTGTGGCGGCGGGTATATTTGTAGCTGAGGGAAACATCGTCTTTAATTTTTAAGCAGGGTTCAGCGACGCCAGGAGTATAGGCGACGGAGAGATCATCGCGGGAATTTACTTGGCAGCGGGCAATGACTTCTATTTTGCCGCCCCATTCTTCATGTGCGCGCAGGGCGCGTTCTTTCAGGTCCATGATATGGATTGCCTCCTTTTGAAAGTAGGGGATTACTGTTTTATTATAGCGGATTTCACGGCCTTTGAAAAGCCCCGAAAAGAAGTATACAGGGCGGGAACATTTAGCGTGCTAAAGTGATGCTAAAATGCCTGTAATAGGCTGTTTCAGTGGCATCATTGGAAAAAAGTGAATGCAAAAACTTGTTTTATGAAAACAAGTGTCTCTTGTAATCCCAAAAAGCATAGCAACGGGTATTTATGGCAATTCTTTGTACCGGAATTTTAGATGCTATTGCCCTGTTTCCACACTTTATCTTTGTTTAGAATAAATCCATGGAAAGATAGGCTTTATCCAAATCATCCTGAGCAATGCCTAAATATCGATGGGTTACTTCGTAACTACTATGGTTAAAAATATGCATAATAACAACTGGGGAAACTGCTTCGGAGGTCCAGGCATGGTAGCCCCAGGTTTTGCGCAGGCTGTGGCAGGCGATTTTCCCCGGGATATTAACTGCAATGACCGCGTCATGAATAATCCGCCATGCCTGTATACGGGAAATTGCTTTGCCGTTCTTGCGGTTGCTAGCAAGGATATAATCACCATGACGGTGCGGAAAATACAGCTTCAATGCAAGAATAATCTGTTTATTCAGCGCGATAGTTTTCGTTTTCCCAGTCTTTTTCTGTCGAGGTAATATGACTAGTGTATTGACTGATATATATTTAGTCAAACAAGTGTTCCATATAACGCCATTACGTGTTATACTAAAAAGAAAAGGCAGTGACAACAATG
>CAJUSB010000020.1 GCA_910589115.1 uncultured Clostridia bacterium
GGCGGTCCTACGCGGACGGCGGTCCTACGCGGACGGCGGTCCTACGCGGACGGCGCAATTTTTTCGAGAAAAAATTGACTAAAAGCTTTATCACCGCTGCGGCGGGGATGGCGGGAAGGTATGTGTTCTGCAATAAATTTTCCTGCGGATATGATTGATAAAACGAAACGGAGATGTTGGAAATATGAAAATTTACGATGAACTGCGGGCACGCGGGCTGCTCGCACAGGTCACGAATGAAGAGGCGATTGCCAAAATGGTGAACGCCGGAAAAGCGACCTTTTATATTGGTTTTGACCCGACGGCGGATTCCCTGCATGTCGGGCACTTTATGGCGCTGTGCCTGATGAAGCGTCTGCAAATGGCAGGCAATCGTCCGATTGCGTTGATTGGCGGCGGTACAGGAATGGTAGGTGACCCTTCCGGGCGCACGGATATGCGTTCTATGATGACGACAGAGACCATTCAGCACAACTGCGACTGCTTCAAGAAGCAGATGGAGCGTTTCATTGAGTTTGGTGAAGGCAAAGCGCAGATGGTCAATAATGCGGAATGGCTGACAAAGCTGAATTATATTGAACTGCTGCGTGAGGTTGGCGCTTGTTTTTCGGTAAACAATATGCTCCGTGCGGAGTGCTATAAACAGCGCATGGAAAAGGGATTGTCCTTCCTTGAGTTCAACTATATGATAATGCAGTCGTATGATTTTTACTATCTGTTCCAGCACTACGGCTGTAATATGCAGTTTGGCGGCAATGACCAATGGTCGAATATGCTGGGCGGCACGGAGCTGATTCGCCGGAAGCTGGGCAAGGATGCACATGCGATGACGATTACGCTGCTGCTTAATTCCGAGGGGAAGAAGATGGGCAAGACAGCTGCGGGAGCAGTCTGGCTTGACCCGAACAAGACAGCGCCATATGATTTTTACCAGTATTGGCGCAATGTCGATGATGCGGATGTGCTGAAATGCATTCGGATGCTGACCTTCCTGCCGCTGGAGCAGATCGACGAAATGGACAAGTGGGAAGGGGCCGGGCTCAATCGGGCCAAGGAAGTCCTGGCGTATGAATTGACCTCACTGGTGCATGGCAGCGAAGAGGCCGATAAGGCACAGAATGCGGCCAAGGCGATTTTTGTCGGCGGTGGTTCGGATGAAAATATGCCGACAACCCTTCTTTCGGAGGACGACTTTACAGATGGACAGATTGGCGTGCTGACGCTTCTGGTAAAATGCGGCCTTGCAGCTTCAAACGGTGAAGCGCGCAAGCTGGTACAGGGCGGCGGCGTTACGATTGACGGAGAAAAGGTTGCTGACTTTAAGCTGATGCTTGCGCAGGACAGTTTCCAGGATGGGCGCATCCTGCGGAAGGGGAAAAAGACCTTCCACAAGGCCGCGCTTTCATAAAATAATTATCACCCCCTCTATGATAAAACCGCAGAAACTGGACGGTTATCACAGAGGGGGTGATGATATTAAAACATAGGATAATAAGAAACGGCTGCACTCCGCTCTGAATGGGGGTACAGCCGTTTTATTTATGGATTTTCAGCTTTCGTATGCCTGTCCTCTGGAAAGGGGATTGTTTTTATAACCCCCCTTTCAGGTGACAGTCAAACAATGATTAAACCTTTTCAATATGCCAGATATCCTTTGCATATTCTGCGATTGTACGGTCAGAGGAGAACTTGCCGGCATTGCAGATATTCATCCAGCACTTGCGGGCAAAGGTCTTGCTGTCGCGATAATCGTGGTTCAGCTTTTTCTTTGCATCCAGATAACGGGAGAAGTCGAGCAGCAGGTAATACTGGTCAGGCTTATGCCAGCTTGCACCGTAGAGGATGGAGTCATACAGCTCGCGGAAAACGCCGCTGCCGCCGTCGTTCACAGTGCCGTTTACCAGTGCGTCCAGTACGCGGCGGACACGATGGTCGCTGTCGTAAATCCCCTTCGGGTTATAACCCTGCTGGGCTGCCTTGGCAACCTCTTCAACGGTTGCGCCGAAGATATAGTTGTTCTCACGGCCAGCCTCTTCAACAATTTCAACGTTTGCGCCGTCATAGGTGCCCAGCGTAACAGCACCATTGAGCATCAGCTTCATGTTGCCGGTGCCCGAAGCCTCGGTGCCTGCGGTGGAAATCTGCTCGGAAACATTTGCAGCAGCAACAATCTTTTCCGCATAGGAAACGTTGTAGTTGGAAACAAAAATGACTTTCAGCTTGCCGCGTACACGGTCATCATTATCAATCAGGCGTGCGACCTCATTGATGAGCTTGATAATGCCCTTCGCACGGCGATAGCCGGGCGCAGCCTTTGCACCGAAAATAAAGGTGGTGGGCGTAAAGTCAGTCAAAGAACCCTCGGCAATCTCGAAATAAAGCTCCAATACTGCCAGAATGTTCAGGAACTGGCGCTTGTACTCATGCAGGCGCTTGATCTGTACGTCATAAATCGAATCAGGGTCAATCAATACGCGTTCCTGCTTCTTGATATACTTTGCAAGATGTTCGCGCTTGGTCTGCTTGATTTCCATGAAGCGATTCAGGACGTCCTGGTCATCAGCAAACTTTTCGAGCTTCTTGAGCTGTGAAAGGTCGGTTATCCAATCCTTGGATCCCAGCAGTTCCGTAATGAGGGCGCTCAGCTCGGGATTGCACAGGGCCAGCCAGCGGCGCTGGGTGATGCCGTTGGTCTTATTCTGGAAGCGCTCGGGATACAGGGCATACCAATCCTTGAGAACGTCAGTTTTCAGGATCTCGGTATGAAGCTGTGCAACGCCGTTCACATACCGGGAGGCAAAAATCGCAAGATATGCCATATGCACGGTATCATGCTGCAAAATGCGCATGGAATAAGCCTTATCGCCAGGAACACCCTTTGCAGACAGCTCGGCAGCCTGCTTCTGGTCGATCATGCAGATGATTTCAAATACGCGCGGAATGGTATTCTCAAGCAGCCACTTGCCCCACTTTTCGAGTGCTTCGGGCAGGACAGTGTGGTTCGTGTAAGAGAAGACCTTTTTGCAGATTTCCAGTGCATCGTCAAAGGAAACGCCCTCAAAGTCAATGAGCTGGCGGATCAGTTCCGGAATCGAAATGACCGGGTGGGTATCATTGAGCTGGATTGCATTCAGCTCGGCAAAGTGTGAGAAATCACTGCCGTATTTCTGCTTATACTTGCGGATAATATCCTGGAGCGATGCACAGCAGAAGAAATACTGCTGCTTCAGGCGGAGGGTTTTGCCTTCGTCCGTGGTGTCGTTCGGATAGAGCACGCGGGAAATATCTTCTGCGCGGTTGCGTTCCTCAACAGCCTTGTCATAGGCCTGATCGTTAAAGAGATTAAAATCAAATGCCTTGAGCGGCTCCGCCTGCCACAGACGCAGGGTACCGACATTCTTGGTGCCGTAGCCGATTACCGGTACGTCATACGGCACGGCCTTGATGGTCTGGTTACGGAAGGAAACTGTAACCGCTTCATCTTCGCGGCGCAGGCTCCACGGATCGCCCAGACGGGTCCAGTCGTCCGCTTCCTCCTGCTGGAAACCGCCTACGATCGTCTGCTTGAACAGGCCGTACTTGTAGCGGATGCCGTAGCCGTCGAGCGGCAGGTCGAGCGTAGCCGCAGAGTCGAGGAAGCAGGCTGCCAGACGGCCAAGGCCGCCGTTGCCCAGCGCACAGTCCTCAATCTCTTCCAGGGTTGACAGGTCGGCGCCTCTTTCGCGGAGCATATCGTTGATGTCACTGGTCAGCCCCATGGAGAGCATATTGTTCTGAATTGCGCGTCCGATGAGGAATTCTGCGGAAAAATAATAGGCATGGCGGGCATTCTGATGCTTTTCCGCGCTTTCCTGCCACTGGTCGGCAATCTGTGCCATCAGTGTACGGGAGAGGGCATAATGAATCTGCTCCGGTTTGGCATCTTTGATGGTACGGTGGTACTCACTCTTGAGGAAAAGAGCGACCGCGTCCATGATCGCTTCATTTTTCTTTTGCATTTGGCATATCCATCCTTTCATGTTGCAGCAGCTGGCGCTGTCAGAATCCTGCTTTTCAATCCGGCACTAATGCGCTTAAATCATGGGTGTTATAAATTGTCCGTTTCGATATCCAGGGAGGCATGGGCGGAAAAGCCCGGAGATTCCTTATTCAGGATGCACACCCGCTATTTCCCACATGATTCCGGCTATTCAGTGAGTGCCGTACTAAAAAAAGTCCACAACTATTTTTCATTATAATTCATTTGTCCGCGAATTGCAAGGAAAATTTGAGCGCTTCCCAAAACTACTGGAAAAATATGGACTGCCAAAGCTTCCCAGAGACGCTGAACACGTTTGAAAATATGCGTTAAAATTATGGTTTGCCTGCTGCTTTCCGGGCGCGTGCCAGCTGTACGGCACGGCTTGGCGCGGCAGAGCGTTTTTGTCCGCCGCAGGTGCGCACAAATGAGAAGCATACTGCAATCCGCGCACATTCACACAGTACCAGCACTGCGGCAAAAACGACTTCGCATCGTTTCAGGAAATCTCCGACTGCTGCAAGTCCAGCAGCTGCATAGACAGGGTATGCATAGGTTGTCCCGCCGAGCAGCAGAAGCGTGCGCAGGCTGAGCAGCGCCAGCAGTCCGCCGCCGAGCAGCAGCCCCCAGGCCGGAGCCTTCGCGCCGCCCGCCAGATGCGCTGGGAGCAGCACTGCCAGAAATGCAGGCACCATCCGTGCGCTTTCCGACAGGAGCGCACGCGGCGCTGGAAGCGCGAGATAACCGAAATTCCAGTCCGGCACCGTCACCGCCACCGACAGAAGCAGCAGCACAACAGCCGTCAGCATGACTGGAAAGCTCCACATAAAGAGGCAATCAGCTCCACGGCGTGACAGCAGCCAGGCCGTCAGAACAAGCAGGACAACCGCCAGCGCCGCCTGTGTCCCTTCGTACTGCCAGAAAAAGAAAATACGGGAAATGCTGCGCAGCGTAAGCAGCAGCGCGAGCACTGCACAGACGGCATCCAATAACTTTCCGGGCAGCTTGAGCAATACAAACAACAGCGCTGCCGATACCACCGCACTGCAAAGCAGCGGCAGCCAGCCAATACCAGATAAATATAATCCGTCGGCAAGTACGAACAGTGTACACAGCGCCGCCTGCCATCGTGAAAAAATATGCTTATCCATTTTGCGCCTCCTCCGGCAGGAATCCAGACAATACGCCGTTCTCTAAAACGGCAAGGCCTTTAGAGGCGGCGTGTCCATCCTCCGTTTCATACAGACATGGCAGCTGGACCGCCTGACCGTTTTGCAGTGCATTGTGCACCTGATACAGCGGCAGATCGGGAATTTCGCCGCGTGCGGTCAGCCCTTCCAGCAGATCATAGAGCGCTACGCCGGGGATGCTTTCTCCAAGTGCCTCCAGCTGTAATATTTCTTCTGCGGGAGCACCCCGGGCCACCACCAGCCGCAAGGTCAGCCGTGCGTCCGGACGTTCGGCCAAAAAGGCAGCCAGTTCCGTCAACCCTTCCCGCGCAAGTGTAATGTCAACAATCACCGTCTCTGCGTGGCTAAAGTAAAAGTGCCCGCCGAGCTTGCATACCGCGTCATCAAACAGTGCAGGCAGACTTTCCCCCTCTGCGGTTAGATAAACTGGCTCGGCATCTCCGTCAAGACTGTCCTGCCGAATGAGTTCGGCAGTCATTTTGTAGCCTTCTTTTGTGCGGGATATCGCCGCAGCCGAAACCGGAAGCGGTGATTCCGCACTGCATCCGCACAGCAGCAGGACAGAAAAAATACATATTATAATAATTACTGCAATCCGCTTCATTTGTCCTCCTTTTGCGCAAGGAAACGATTCCGGCGCATTTGGAACCACGGTGCGCGCAGATAGCTGTCCTCATGATGTGCATGCACACGCGGTAAGAGGTTGAGCAGATAGGGCGCCTGACAGGAATCCAGCGCACAAAGGTGCAGCAGCACCAGCGCCAGCCCGAACACTAACCCATAAATTCCCAGAACCGCAGCCGCAGCTGTCAGTGCAAACCGCAGAACCGTTGTGGCCGACTGCAATTTAGGAAGCGCCAGCCCTGTGACGCCCGCCACGGCAACAATAATCACAGCCGGAGCCGAAATGAACCGCGCCTGTACCGCGGCTTGTCCCAGCACCAGCCCGCCGACGATGGACATGGTCTGTCCAATCACGCCCGGGGTGCGCGTACCAGCCTCTTTCAGCAGCTCAAACACGATCAGCAGCAGAAAAATTTCACTGACCGGAGGCAGCGGCGTGCCCCGCTGGGCAGCTGAGATCGCAAGCAGCAGACGCGTCGGCACCAGTTCCTGATGATGCAGCACACAAGCAAGATAGAGTGCCGGAACGGTCAGCGTCAGCAAAAATGCCGCATATCGCAGCAGCCGGGAAAGCCCTGCCTGTTCCACACTGATATAATAATCGTCATTCGATTGGAAGCACTCCTGCAAAATACAGGGTGCAGTCAATACGACCGGGGAACCATCCACGACCAGCGCAACCCGGCCCTCTAATAAGCGTGCGGCAGCAACGTCCGGGCGTTCGGTCGCGCCCATTGTCGGGAATGGTGAACGCCGGTTATCCCGGATGCGCTCGGCAATGTAATTGGAATCGAGCACAGAATCCGGTTTCAGACGTGACAGACGTTTTTGCACGGTTTTCACCAGCCTGTCGTCTGCAACCCCATCAATATAGCATAGACAAACAACCGTATTGGTACGCGTGCCAACCCGCGAAAAAGTAAACTTTAACCGCGGATCATTCAACCGGCGGCGCAGCATGGAAAGGTTTGTCATAAACAGCTCGGTGAAGCCTTCACGCGGGCCTCGGAGTACCTTTTCTCCCTCCGGCTCTGCTGTCGAACGTGAGGAAAACCCTTTCGTATTGACCACAACGGGACGTGCATCCCCTTCGGTCAGAATGACCGTATCCCCATAGAGGAAAGAAGCCAGCATCAAATTAACATCAGGCTCCACACGACTGTCGTTAATCTCAATCACCGACTGTGCAAGCTGTTCCGCAGATAATTTTGCCTGCGGTTCCTCTATCAGCGGACGGATAATTGATTGATTGATTGCAAGTGCATTCACCATACCGTCAAAGAAAAAAACAGCACAGCGCAGGCCGGATGGGCTGCGCGTTTCACGGGTGATGAAGGTATTATCCCCGGCGAATTGTGCTTTCAGTGCAGCGATATTCCGGTCAAGGTCGGTTGTGAATTCGATGGACATAAAAAAATCCCTCCTGCATCTTAAAATGCGCAGAAGGGAAAATTTTATACAGTTTATGCCTGATAATAGATCTCGGTCACCAGTTCACCCAGAAGGGCGACCCGTGCACTCTGATAATATTCGCCAGTAGAAACCGGCGCTTCAAGGGTCGAATAGGGGCTGACATTGACACACACCACATCACTCGATACGGCCATTGCCTGCCCGTCCACAATGAGGCTCCCATCCTCATAAATGACCTGCTGATTGATTTCCTCCGCACCGCCAAGCTCGATAAAGTAACCTTCCTCTTTTTCATAGAAGGTCAGGCAGCGAACCAGTCCCTTATATGACTCGTCTGGTTCATAGCCCACAATGCGCACATCGGTATAAACCGTGTCGCCGATGCAGAGGTTGACCAGATCCGGCTGATGCACATAAACCCCTTTCTCCGTTAAATGCAGTGCACGGTAGAGCAGGGCGGCCATTTCTGCGCGGGTGATGGCTGTATCCGGGTTAAATACATCATCAGCCCCGCCGGAAATCACACCAGCGCCAGTCAGCGCAGCAACCGCTCCGGCGGCATAATCGGAAATCTGTTCTGCATCGGTGAATCCATTCAGGCTGCCCGGCGCAAAATGCAGCCCGGTCAGGTCAAGCGTGCGTTTCAGGAATACGACTGCATCTTCACGTGTCACCTGTTCTTCCGGCGAGAAACGCCCGGAGGAGCCCGCCGCAATGCCAAGTGTTTCCGCCGCGCCGACGGCCTCCGCATAATATGCATCCTCTGGAACATCCGAAAAAGTTGCCATGCGGGAATAATCACTCATGTCATACGCACGGTACAGCATGACCATAAAATCAGCGCGCGTAATGGGTTTGCCCGGCGCAAATAAGTGGTCCCCGACACCGGATACCACACCGCCCCCGGCAAGGTAATCAATCGCGCGATAGGCCCATGCGAAGTCTTCCCCGGCATCGACAAAATAAATCGAGTGGTCGGGGATATAAGCATAATAGCTTGTTTGCCTTGCATTCGATTTTACCGAATCCGGTAAAAGGTCTGTCTGTGAGCCCTGCGCCGCAGGGCTCATGTGGCCCAGTGACAAGATCATCATCACGGCAGCCGCAAGGCAGGCCGCTGGTTTGAATTTTCTCATAACTGTCTCCTTTGCAAAAGTTCCTGACCATTATAACACATTCAATAAGAAATGCAAGCTATTTTTATGCGGATTGCACAAAGCACCAACAAGTGGCAGAAAATGATGCAAATAGACAACCTTTTATCCCCGGAATATGATTTTTCCGGCAAAATATGAAACAGATTTTACAATAGGGTTCCAGCAGCCACGTGCGCTGCCCGCCGTCCTTTTGGCGGGCAGCGCTGCACGGCAGCAACAACGATTGACGCACCCAACCCCCGTCCCGCCCGCAGGCGAAGTGGAGATGCGCAGCATCTCGGGGGCTGGGGTTTTAACCCCAGCGGGTGCAGGGCAGAGTCCTGCCGCTCCCCGCGAAGGGGCGGGTGTCCAGAGGGCAGAGCCCTCTGGCGCTGTCCGCGTAGGACGCCGCCCCGGCGAGGGGTGCTTGCCGCATAGGCACGGGTGCAGGGCAGAGCCCTGCCGCTCCCCGCGAAGGGGCGGGTGTCCAGAGGGCAGAGCCCTCTGGCGCTCCACGCGTAGGGGCGTTACTTGCTGCGGTTCCAGGTGTAGCGGCTGAATAAAGTGAGAATGGGGAAGATTTCTAGGCGGCCGAGCAGCATGTCCGCTGTCAGGATCAGCTTGGAAAATATGCTGTAACCTGCAAAATTCGCCATCGGCCCCACCGCGTCAAAGCCCGGCCCTATGTTGTTAAAGCAAGCCGCTACCGCCGAGAAGTTCGTCTCAAATGAATAGCCGTCCAGCGAAATCAAAATAAAACTTGCGCCCACCAGTACCAGATATGCCGCCATATAGGCGTTTACGTTCTGGATCACCTGCTCGTCCATGCCCCGGTTGTTTACCCGCACCAGACGCACCGCCCGCGGATGCAGCGCCTGCTGGATGTTGCGCCGCAGCTCCTTCATCAGCAGCAGGATTCGCGCACACTTGATGCCACCCCCCGTAGAACCAGCACTCGCCCCGACAAACATCAGTCCAATCAGAATCGCTTTTGAAAATGGCGGCCAGAGATTAAAATCCACCGTGGAAAATCCACTCGTCGTCATAATAGAACTAACCTGGAATGCCGAATGATGCACCGCCTCCCAGACACTGCCAAATAACGGCGCCGTGTTCCATGCAATCAGTGCAATCGAGCCAATCATCAGGCCCCCGTACAGCCGCAGTTCTTCGTCCAGCAGCGCTACCTTGAACTCCCGCAGCAGCAACAGGTAATATATCGAAAAATTAACACCGAATAACGCCATGAATACCGTTACCACGCCCTGTAAATAATGCGAGTAGCTTGCCAGACTGTCTCCCCTGATGCCAAAACCGCCGGTGCCCGCCGTGCCAAGCGCCGTGCACACACTGTCAAACAGCGGCATTCCGCCAGCCAGCAGGAAAAGGCAGCAAAGTACGGTTAGCGCCACATAAATCAGATAAAGCGTTTTTGCTGTTTGTCCCAGCCGGGGGGTCAGCTTGCCTACCGATGGCCCCGGGCTTTCTGCCCGCAGCAAGTGCAGCGAATACCCTGAACCCGGACCCTGCGGCACGACCGCCAGCAAAAATACCAGCATTCCCATGCCGCCCAGCCAGTGGGTGAAAGACCGCCAGTAAAGCAGCCCCCGGCTGATTGCCTCCACATCCGGCAGGATGGAGGCCCCCGTGGTCGTAAAGCCCGAAACCACCTCAAACAATGCATCTACAAACAAAGGGATTTCCCCGGAAATGACGAACGGCAGACATCCGAATACCGACATCACAATCCATGACAGGCCGACCGTGATAAAGCCCTCCTGCGCATAAAAGCTGCGCCTGCGGGTGCGCGCCGCATACAGCAGCAGCCCCGCTGTCACGGCCATTGCCAGCATGGTCAGCAGCAGCGACTGTACGACAAGCATATCTCCGTCATACAGTGCAATCAACACGGCAGGCACCATAAATGCTGCCTCCAGCACCAGTATAAGCCCCATCAGGTGGGCAATTACCTTTATATTCATATGCTCCCCCGATTACACAAAAATCTCGTCAAGCTGTTGGATAGGCCGTCCACTGCTGGTGACCACAAGTATAATATCCTCTGGATAAAAACAGCTGTCGCCATTTGGAATGATCGTCTTGCCCCGGTGCGTGATGCATGACATCAGCACCCCTTTGCGCAGCGGGATATTTTTCAGCGGCGTACCGATGTACCGCGTCGATTTGCCGATCGCGAATTCCAGCGCTTCCAGCCGGTCGCCTATCATGCGGTGCAGCGAAAGCATACTGCCCCCCTCCGGCGTGTTGCCCATCGCGCGGACATAGTGGACAATACTGGCCGAGCACAGGTCGCGCGGGCTGATAATTGATCCCAGGCCAGAGCCATCGAATATCTCAGTATATTCCATACGGTTGACCTTTGTAATGACTTTGGGCACGCCGACATGGTTGGCATACAGCGAAATAACAATATTTTCCTCGTCCATGTTGGTCAGCGTTACCACTGCGTCGCTTTCTGCAATGCCCTCCTGCAAAAGCAGCTGGAACTGCGAACCGTCCCCCTCGATAATCGTTGCCTTGGGCAGCAGGTCGGCAAGCTCCAGACAACGGTCATGCTGCTGCTCAATGATTTTTACGCCCATACCCATCTTGAGCAGCCGTTTGGACAGATGGTAAGCCGTCCGGCTGCCGCCGACGACCAGTACCTGCCGCACCCGCTGCGGTGTAATTTCCAGCGTTTTCAGCAGCTTTGAAAGGTCGATTGCCTGCGCTGTAACATGGATATGATCCCCCGCCCGCAGGACAAAGCTGCCATTCGGGATAGTGATCTCGCCCTTGCGTTCAACGGCGCAGACCAGAATGCCGCCCGATACCTGATACAGCTGGTGCAGCGCAAGATCTTCAATGCGGCTTCCGGCCTTAACCTCAAGCTCGACAATCTCAATGCGGCCCTTAGCAAAACTTTCGCGTTTGAGAAAACTTGGGTATTGCAGCAGGCGGACAATTTCATTTGCGGCCTGCCGCTCCGGGTTGATGGTCATGGAGAGACCAAACTGGCTGCGCAGCTGCACCAGCTGTTCGGCATAGGCCGGGTTCCGCACGCGGGCAATGGTGTGCACATCAGCAAAATACTTTGCAGTTACACAGCAAAGCATGTTGATTTCATCCGAGCTTGTCGCGGCGATCACAAGATCCGCCTCTGCCACGCCTGCCTCGCGCAGCGTTTCCAACGATGCGCCGTTGCCGTTTACAATCATAACATCGTATTTTTCCAGTGTCTCATTGACGCGGGGGTTGGAGTCAATGACCGTGATGTCATGGTCTTCTCGGGAGAGCTGGCGGGTCAGCGCCAGCCCAACCTTGCCGTCACCTACAATAATGATTTTCATTTCCGTTCCTCATCTCACATTTTACATGTCCTTGCATCCGGCCTGCCGGAAGATTTGCGGCACGCTGCCGGTTGATTTCCGGACAGGACTGCTTTTTTCGGGGTAATCCTGCCGGAAATGCGGCAGGGGATGCACCACGTTTTTCCAGTTGAATTCCGCCATTATAAAGATAGCACAAATTTGATTCCCCGCCAAGAGGAAAATGCGTATAATCCCACAAAATTTCTGCTGCGGTTATACAGGATTTGATGTAAAAAGGGAGATTATGCATAAATTACGCATAATTATACGTCTGCTGTCAAAATTATTTGCGGATAAGTGGCCGATTTGGTCGATTTTGAACTTGCAAAACCGAAAAATCACTGTATAATATTCTATGTGCTTGTATAATTAAAGTACAGAAGGAGAATGAAACTTATGAAAAAGATTGCATTTTTGCTCGCGGCGCTTATGCTGCTGACAGCCGGGCTTGCGGGCTGCGGCGGCAGCGATGGCGCCGGTGCAGGCACCCCGGATAACAGCCAGGCCGACGCACAGGCTCCCACAGACGCTGGCAGCAGTGACGCAAAGGACAGCGGTGCCGATGCCGATGCCGGTGCTGACGCAGCGGGTGAGGGCGCGGTAGACCGCATTAAGTCTGCCGGCAAAATCGTCATGCTGACCAATGCACAGTTCCCGCCGTTTGAGTATACCGATGATGCAGGCAATCCGGTCGGCGTAGATCCAGACCTTGCACAGGCCATTGCGGATGAGCTTGGCGTAGAGCTTGAGATTGTTGATATGGATTTTGACGGCCTGGTCGATGCGCTGAAAGCCAACAAGGGCGATTTCATTGCGGCAGGCTTCACAATCTCCGAGGAACGCATGAAAGAGGTTGACTTCTCGGTCGAATATGTTACCTCTGCACAGATGGTCGTGATCCCGAAGGGTTCTGACCTGGCGGCGGATGACGCTGCACTTTCCGGCAAGACCATTTCCGTGCAGGAAGGCACGACGGGTGACTTCTATGCTTCCGGCGATCAGGACATGACTTCCTCTACCATTGCGGATGCGAACGTGTTGCGTTTCAAATCGGGTATTGAGGCTGGTATGGCGGTTGCTTCCGGCAAGGCGGATGCCATGATTATTGACGAGCTGCCTGCGACTAAAATCGTAGAAGCACAGAGTGACACGCTTGAGCTGCTGCCGACCAAGCTGACTGATGAACAGTATGCATTTGCAGTGAATAAGGGCTGCGAGGATCTGCTTGAGGTCATCAACAAGGTACTGGGCGACATGGCTGCAAACGGCAAGGTAGACGAGCTGGTAAACACCCATATGGGCGTATAAGGCTGAACAAAATTACATTTTGATTCCTGACAGCAGGGGCTGAATACCCCTGCTGTTTTGCAAATCACGGACAAAACGGATAAAAGGGAGGTCAATCCATGCAGTGGCTGGACAAAATCATTGCGTCGCTGAATGCCGCACTGATTGAGGGGGACCGATGGAAACTCTATCTCCGCGGGCTGGGCAAGACGCTGGAAATCTCGGCGGGCGCGGTCATACTGGGCATTCTCATTGGTGTTATTGTTGCGATTATTAAGGTTTCCGCTGTACAGAAGCGCGTGGGGGGAAACTGTGGTGTGCTGCTTCGAGCGGGTGAATGGCTGTGCGACCTGTATTTGACGGTCATCCGTGGAACGCCGGTCATGCTCCAGCTGATGATTATTTATTTTTCGGTGTTTGCGTCTATGAGTGACGGTACGCTGGCGGCAATTGTTGGCTTTGGTATCAATTCGGGCGCATATGTAGCGGAGATCGTGCGTTCGGGCATCCAGTCGATTGACCGGGGGCAGACGGAGGCAGGGCGTTCGCTCGGGTTGTCCAGCAGTATGACGATGCGGCTGATTATTCTGCCGCAGGCGTTCCGGAACATTCTGCCTGCGTTGTTTAATGAGTTTATCACGCTGCTGAAAGAGACCTCTGTTGCCAGTGTGATTGCGGTGCCGGACATGGTAAAGAACGCGACAAACATAAAGACGAAGATATACAACATTGCGCCGCTGTATGTGACTGCGCTGATTTATCTGGTGCTGGTTGTCGGCCTGACGCTGGTACAGAAAAAAATAGAGGGGAGGCTGCGGGAAAGTGATCGACGTTAGAGGCCTGCAAAAGTCCTTTGGCAGCCACAAGGTGCTGAAGGGGATCAACGAGCATATTTCAAAGGGGGAGAAGGTTGTTATAGTCGGGGCGTCCGGCTCGGGCAAATCGACTTTTCTGCGTTGTCTGAATCTGTTGGAGCAGCCGACGGGCGGCACGATTACATTTGACGGGGTAGACATTACTGACCCGAAGAATGATATTAACAAGCTGCGGGCGCGGATGGGGATGGTATTCCAGCAGTTCAACCTGTTCCCGCACTTGTCGGTAAAGGAGAATATTAAGCTGGCGCCGGTGAAGCTCAAGCGGCTGAGTGAAGCGGAGGCTGACAAGCGAGCGCTTGAGTTATTATCCCGGGTCGGGCTGCCGGACAAAGCGAATGCGTATCCGGCGCAGTTATCGGGCGGGCAGCAGCAGCGCATTGCGATTGCGCGGGCGTTGGCGATGAACCCGGAGGTTATGTTGTTTGACGAACCGACCTCTGCACTTGACCCGGAGATGGTTGGCGAGGTGCTGGAAATCATGAAGGAGCTTGCGGAGGACGGTATGACGATGGTCGTTGTTACGCATGAAATGGGCTTTGCGCGTTCGGTGGGGACGCGGGTACTTTTCATGGACGAGGGAGTCATTGCGGAGCAAAACGATCCGGGAGAATTTTTCTCCAACCCGCAGCACCCGCGCCTGCGCGAATTCCTTTCTAAGGTGCTCTAATACGCCTACGCCTCTCGCCGGAGGGCGTCCTGCGCGGACAGCGGCAGGGCGCTGCCCTGCACCCGTGCCTATGCGGCAGGCACCAAAGGGCGCTGCCCTCTGGACTCCCGCCCCTACGCGGGGAGCGGCAGGGCGCTGCCCTGCACCCGTGCCTATGCGGCAGGCACCAGAGGGCGCTGCCCTCTGGACTCCCGCTGGGGTTGTAACCCCAGACCCCGAGATGCTTTGCATCTCTGCTTCGCCTGCGGGCGGGACGGAGGTTTGGGTGCGTTTATTATTGTTATTATGGTGCTGACCGGCCCGCCGGAAAGGATGGCGGGCCGGTCGTTTCAATGCAATCATGAATGAAAAACTTCTCTGTAGAGTGGATACTATACAGAGAAGTTTTTTCATAAGGATAATTTTATGATGAGTTTTTAATGTCCGGACGGCTTTCGTGAAAGCAGGTCGTGTTCGGTTGTCAGGTCGGCGTGTACCAGCCGGAAGAGGAGGGTCAGCATAGGGATCAATGCTACCCAAATCGTTTTTGCGCCCAAGGTATTGCAGAATGCCGCCAAAACAGTTCCGCCGAGCAGGAAGCAGGCGAGCATCCCGGCATGGAGCAGCCCGCGCGCCGCTGCTGCGGAATCCTTTTTGCGGAGCACTTTTGCAGCGGCCACACCGACTTGCCGGACATGGTTGGTGCAGAAGGTTGTTGCCATCGGGATTCCCTCTGCCTGCCGGAAGGTATTATACTGCATGGAGGCGATAAAGTTGACCAGCACCTGTACAATTTGGTGCGGAACGGTCAGCGGAATCCAGCCAATCAGGAACAAAACCGCTGTTTCAAAGGCAATCAAATAGGTATCCCACCGCAGGAAGCCAAGCCGTTTCACGGGTGAGGGGAGCAGCTCGGAAAGGAAGGAACCCATCAGGTATGCGGAAACAGGGATTAGGTAATAGCATCCGTGCAGCCAGTTTTTTTGGCCGAAAGCGATTGCCATCATGACGATGTTGGCTGTCTGCGCGTTGCAGAAGACGCCGCCTCTTAAAGTATAGGTATATGCCCCCATCATGCCGGCGCTTACCATTAGCAGCGCATAGGTCAGCCGCTGCTCGCAGGCCAGATAAGAGGGCGTTGCGTGTTCCATCGGAACCCACCTTCTTTCGGGCTTATTTTAGCACAATGAAGCGGTACTGTCAAATAGGAAATACCTGATTTTGCATCTGTGACGCTGCTGTCAGATTTCGTTTGAATCCGGTTCGGCTGATGCTGTGTTGTCCCGTGTCCGGTCAGGGGCCCAGCCGCGCAGGGGATACCGCTGGATTGCGCCAAAAATACGCTCCCGCAGGCCGTGATTGCTGCTTTCCAGCTGGTGCAGCAGTTCTTTTATTTCCTGCCGTTTGGTGTTGCCGTCTGCCGGGCAGGGATTGTGCACGACAGGCAGCTCATATCGCCGCGCAATGGACCGCACATAGCGTTCCGGCGTATACAGCAGCGGGCGAATTAAGGTAATGCTTTTCCGGTCAAGATAGGTTACCGGGAGAAAGCAGGAGATCCGTCCCTCATAAAACAGTGACAGCAGATAGGTTTCCACTACGTCGTCATAATGATGACCCAATGCTACTTTTTTGCATCCGGCAGCCAGTGCCGCTTCATGCAGCGCGCCGCGGCGCATTTTCGCACACAGGGAACAGGGATTCGGCTCCTGTCTGACATCGAAAATGATTTGTTTGATTTGTGTCGGTACTCGGATATATTCGACCGCCAGCGCATCGCAAAAACGCTGTACGGGTTCAAAATCCATTTCTTCATAACCCATTTCGAGTGTGATTGCCGTCAACTCAAAAGGATTCGGGTAAAACCGGCGCAGATTGGCCAGCGCTGCCAGCAGTGCCAACGAATCCTTACCGCCTGATACGCCTACGGCAATCCGGTCTCCCGGTTCAATCATATGGTAGTGATCGACTGCCCGGCGCACATATGAAAGCAGCTTTTGCATAGATTCCTCCTTACGCCCGAAGGGCAGAAGCCTGGTTTCAGGCTCAAAGATTTTTATGCAGGTATGTTTGCAGACCCTGCCAGAATGTTTTCATGACCCGTTTTACATCACCGCTCAGGTAGCTTAGCCCGTTTCCGTTTGCCAGACGGGTTTCCCCAAGCAGCCAGGTGCATTTCCCGAGGGCAGAGCTTAGGAAGGTGGCCCAGTCTGTAAACGTAGGCGTTCCATCCATAAAGCAGCAATAAATGCCGCGGTCGGTCAATACGAAACCGTTTTTGCCGGTTTTCCAAAGCGTGTCGTCATGTGCAAGCAGAACCCGTTCGTTTTCCGGTATCTGAAAGTGATACCGCAGCAAATCAAGTGTCCGCTCGGAAAACTCGCCCTTTCCCTTTTGAATCAGAGGGTATGCGGAAATAAAAGCCTCTACCAATGCAGCCAGCCCCAGGGGCGTGGGATCTGCGGCAGCGGATGGCGGCGGTTCCGGCTTGTTTTCAGGGGGGTGACTGGCATTCCATATGTTTTCAAAGGCTTGTCCGGCGGCACTGGCGCAGGCTTCCGCTTTGAGCCGCCATTCAAATGCTGCCCGTTTGTCCTGCGGTACGCCTAGCCCTTCGTCACAGAGTGCGGCCAGCCCCGCAGCCCCTTCAGCGCTTCCCAGCCCGGCGGCTTCCTGGTACCAGTATGCGGCACGTTCATAGTTTTGCCGCACACCATATCCGTTCTGACAGAGCCAGCCCATTCTATATGCCGCTGTAGCGTGTCCCAGCCGTGCCGCCTTTTGATACCACTGCGCGGCTTGGCTGTAATCCTGTGGGACTTCTTTCCCTTCCAGACAGAATTGCCCCAGACAATACGCAGCCTCCGCATGGCCTTGTGCGGCTGCCTCCTGCCAGTAGGAAAATGCGCTTTCGGGGTCTCCGCTGTTGGCTGCATTGACACCCAGCAGGAACCATGATTTTGAAGCGTCAGTTTCATTTGATGGGGGAGCATCATGTGAAAACAGCCCTCGGACGTCTCCTCCTCGTGCAGCAATCAGGCAGCGCACAACAAATTCTGCATCCTCCTGGAACATACGGCACTCTTTTTGCAGCTTTTGGGCTGTGCGCTGTGCGGCTTCCGCAGGGAATGGCGGGCCTTGGAGGATAAACCGGATTGCTGTGCTTTCCAGTGCGTGGCTGAATACGACCCGCTCGTCCTGATATTGTGATTCACTGAGCAGGTCGAACAATGCCGAGCGGAACCGGCGGCGTTCCCGCACGATTTCGGTGCCATACATCCCGAATATTTCCTTTAGCACCTGTTCAACCTTTTGCTGATTCATTGCCTTACGCCCTCCATGCCTCCAGGAAATTTTGACTTCCTTATCATAACACATGCCGGGAAAATTGTCACGAAAAAACAGCTTGACTTTTATATGTTCAGTGGCTATAATAGTTTTGTACCGAACAATTCGATTCCGAACTTGTTGGAAAGGAGCCTGCTGTGGAAAAGAATGTGCCGCTTGGCCTGCTTTTGCATACCCTGCACAATGAAATTATGCGCTATCAATCCCAACACGCCCGGGAATCCGGCATTGACGAGGTGTCGATGTCTAATATCTGGATTCTATGTGTCCTGTATGATAAACGCGGGCATGAAGTGTTCCAAAAGGACTTGGAGGTCCCTTGCGGGCTTGCCCGCTCGACGGTGACCGGCATTGTCAAGCATATGGAACGTCAAGGCCTCTTGTTGCGGGAGTCGGTGCCGGATGACCTTCGGCTGAAAAAACTCTCGCTGACAGAAAAGGGGATTGAAATGCATAACAGGATTTTTAGACTGTTGGAAGATTTCGAGCAAACGCTGACAAAAGGGTTCTCTGACAGCGAGCTGGATGTACTGGCGGCCGCATTACAGAGGCTCCAGCAAAATCTGGGGAAGTAAAGCGCTTCTCCAAAGCAGAAAGTTCGGTAGCGAACAAATTTTTATTCCTATATAGTTCGGCTGCGAACTATATAGGCCGATTATTATGAAGGAGGCATTCACATATGCAAAGTGAAAACAAAATGGGTGTGCAGCCGGTTGGCCGGCTTCTTCTGTCAATGGCGCTGCCGATGATGCTGTCAATGATTGTCCAGGCGCTGTATAATGTGGTGGATAGTATTTTCGTTTCCCGTCTCAGCGAGGCTGCTCTGACTGCTGTCACGCTGGCATTTCCGATACAAAGCCTGATGATTGCCTTCGGTTCCGGCCTTGGCGTAGGCATTAACGCACTGCTTTCCAAAAGCCTTGGACAGAACGACAGGGAGCAAGCCAATCAGGCAGCACGGCATGGTATTGTGCTGTTTGTTGCTGTCTATGTATTGTTTTTGGGGATCGGGGTATTAGCGGCCCATCCCTTTATGGCAAGCCAAACGTCGGATGCTGCCATTGCCGCGGATGGCGCGGCATATTTGTCTATTGTTTGCGGCTTTTCATTTGGACTATTCGGGCAATTCCTGTTCGAGCGGCTTTTGCAGTCAACTGGACGTACAGTCTATTCTATGATAACGCAGATGGTTGGTGCTATAATCAATATCATTCTTGACCCTATCCTGATTTTTGGATTGTTCGGGGCGCCCCGTCTTGGCGTTGCAGGTGCAGCAGCTGCTACCGTATTCGGGCAATTTTGTGCTGCAGTTCTGGCCGTATATTTTAACCTTACCCGAAACCCCGACCTCTCGCTTCCTGTCAGACGCTTCCGATTTGAGCCGCGCGTGCTGGGGAATATTCTTTCTGTTGGTATTCCTTCTGTAATTATGCTTTCCATTAGCTCACTGATGAATCTGGGGATGAATGCAATTCTGATTTCCTTTTCCTCAACTGCTGTTGCTGTATTTGGCGTTTATTTCAAGCTGCAAAGTTTTGTTTTCATGCCGGTTATCGGTTTGAATAATGGCATGGTGCCTATTCTTGCCTATAATTTCGGCGCTGGAAAAAAGGAACGGATGCAGAAAACGATTAAGCTCAGCATTATCATTGCCTTTTGCATTATGCTGCTTGGCACGGTTGCAGCCCAGCGGTTTCCCGAAACGATGCTTTCCATGTTTGACGCTTCTGATGAAATGCTGGCGATAGGTGTTCCGGCACTGCGGATTATCAGCATTCATTTTCCGATTGCGGCTGTCAGTATCGTATTTTCGTCCGTCTTTCAGGCGTTGGGGAACGGGATTTACAGTATGCTGGTTTCTTTCTGCCGTCAGCTGGTGGCGCTGCTGCCGCTTGCCTATGTGTTTGCACGGCTTGGCGGGCTGGATTTGCTCTGGTGGGCTTTTGTGCTGGCGGAAGTGGTTTCCCTGGTACTTTGTCTGCTGTTGTTTGCCCACACGCTCCGAAAACCCCAATGGAGAGCAATCGGGCAGCGTCCTTTGGCACATTCCGCATAAAAGGGGACAGGTAAAATTTTGCTTGCAATCAGGTCCGCAAAGTGATTTAATAGAGGTGCTGTAAATTTCGCTGTAAAGAGGGATACTATGATTGGACTTGGAACGATTGTCAACTGCGGCACCGTTGCGCTCGGCACCACGCTCGGCCTGCTGCTCAAGGGCGGCCTGCCGAAACGCTTTGAAAAAACAATTATGTCAGCGCTCGCGCTGTGTGCATTTTTTATTGGGCTTGGTGGAGTGCTTTCCCAGACATTGGTGATCAGGGAGGGCAGTTTTTCGACCCAGTATACATTACTGATTGTATTGTGTATGTCCATCGGTGCAATGATCGGGGAAGCGCTTGATATCGAACGCCGCCTGGAGGGGATTGGCGAGTGGTTCAAACGCCGCATCCCTTCGGGGGCATCTTCCGGATCCTCGACCTTTGTTGAAGCATTTGTCACTGCGTCACTGCTTTTCTGTGTTGGCGCGATGTCTATCGTTGGTGCACTGGAAGACGGGCTGAATGCAAACCCTTCTATTTTGTATGCAAAAGCTGTGATGGATGGCGTTGCAGCGGTAGTTTTTACCGCATCTCTTGGCGCGGGGGTTTATCTTTCTATTCTTGCAGTGCTGGTTTATCAGGGCGGTATTACTTTGCTTGCAGGTTTTATCCGGCCGCTTCTTTCTGATTTGCTGATTGACCAGATGTCATGTATAGGCTCTGTTTTGATTTTTGCGATTGGATTTAACCTGCTGGACAGTAAAAAGATTAAGGTCGGCAATCTGTTGCCTGCAATGTTTTTACCCATCTTTTTCCTGTGGCTGAAAGGGCTGTTTCCGGCATTGCCCTGGTGAAGGACAGCCATCCTGAAAGACGCATGAAACCACCCCGCCCGCCGTCCTTTTGGCGGGCGGGGCAGTGTGTAAAAACGGGCAGAAGCGCACCCATTCCCCGCCGCAGCGGAGAAAAGCTTTTACTCAATTTTTTCTCGAAAAAATTGCGGGTGCAGGGGCAGAGCCCTGCCGCTGCCCGCGTAGGGCCGTCCCGGGAAAACCGGAGTAGTGCTGATGTATGGAGGACGATTATGCTGCAATGCTATGTCCGCAATGTGTATGAGCCCCCGTTTCAGGGGGAGAACTGTCCGCGGCTGCTGTACTTTGGAGAAACAGATGCGGCAGTTGACCCGTCGCCGCGCGTCATGCATTCGCATGATGATTTTGTTGAGATTATCCTGATCCGCAGCGGAAGCTGTGAGTACCTGATCGGAAGCCGCTGGCAGGACGTTCACCCCGGGGATTTGATCGTTTATAACAGCGGCATCCTGCATGATGAAGGCTGCTGGGCCGAGCGGGGCGTCAGTACGTTCTGCCTCGCAATCAGCGGGCTGCATCCGCCCGGCCTGCGTGAAAATGCACTGGTGCCCGATGGCGTTTCGCCCGTCTTTGCCTGCGGGGAGGCATTCCCCGAACTGGAACAACTGTGCGGAATCATTCGGGATGCCCTTTCCTCCGGCGGGCGCAGCATGGAGGCCTATGCACAGCTGTTGACCGAGGCCTTCCTTGCACGCGTCCTGCCCCTGCTGTCCCGTACCGCCGAGCCCGCCCCAGAACCGGAATCCGTTCTAGGGGCACGCATTAAAGATTATCTCGACCGGCATTATGCCGAGGAAATTGGGATGCCGGAGATTGCAGAGGCGCTGCATATGAGTGCCCCATACCTTTCGCACGTGTTCAAATCCATGTGCGGCTATTCCCCGATGAAATATCTGCTCCGCCGCCGCATCGGGGAGGCCCAGACCCTGCTGCTGACCACCGATTTGTCAATCAGCGAAATCGGCGAGCGGGTCGGCTATGAAACGACCAGTTATTTTTCCGCACAGTTTACACGCTATGTAGGCGTTTCGCCGAAGGTTTACCGGAAAAAACAGTTTTCAGGACAGGGCGGCGCATCCTGATGAAATGATATTTCTATTTAAATAACACACACGAAATATGCCGCTGTTACTTTGCCCCGCCCGCCGTCCTTTTGGCGGGCGGGGCAGTGCGCAGAAACGGGCAGCAACGCACCCATTCCCCGCCGCAGCGGAGAAAAGCTTTTACTCAATTTTTTCTCGAAAAAATTGCGGGTGCAGGGCAGCGCCCTGCCGCTGCCCGCGCAGGGCGCTGATGGACCTTTTCCGCACCGCACCACCTACGCTCGTTTGTCGAATTTGTGTGGAAACTGTAAAGCGTTTTTGAATTTTTTGTGAACACTGACCCTTGCGGCAGAAAGGCATTGCTGCTATAATAAAACTCGTTGAACAGAAGGAAAACCTCTTGTTCACGTTCCATTTGTTAAAAAACTGCGGTGGGGCTGCGCTGTCGTGCGGCCTGATACCGTGGTTTTTTGTTTGCGCCAAGGGTAGAAATTTGATACAGGATGTGATATACTAATATTATCTGCCATATGGTATTGTAAAAGGAGATCATGAAAATGCCAGACCGCTCCCTGCCTGCGCTCAGTACAAACGGCCGCAGGCTTATCCAGAAATTAGCCGAGCTTCCACGCGGCTGGCTGACAGCTGCCGCGCTCGCGGAAGCCATCGGGGTCAGCCGCCGCACCGTCCTGCGCGAGCTGCCCGGCGTCGAACACTGGCTGACAGCCGCCGGCTTTCATTTTCTCCGAAGCCCCGGCCAGGGTCTGCTGCTGGATGAAGAAGACCGCACCGCACTGCTCCAGCTTTTGAACGCCGGTTCAACATCAGACCTTCCACGTGAAGAACGCCGCAGGCGGTTGCTTGCCGCCCTTCTCGCAGCCGCCGGGCCGCGCAAGGTTTACGCCCTCGCGCGGGAACTGTCAACCTCAGAACATACGCTTTCCGCCGACCTGCAATGGGCCGAATCATGGCTGGAACCATATGCCGTACACCTTTGCCGCCGCCCCGGCGTGGGGATTTGGCTGGATGGCGCACCCGATAAACGCCGCCGCGCAGCAAGCGCCCTGCTCCGTTCCCAGCTGCCGGAACAGGCGCTGCGCCTGGGCCGTCCCCTGGCGCTTCCCGGCCTGCTTTCCCCCGAGACCGCAGAGAAAACTTGGGCTACTCTGCGCGATTTTGAGCGCACAGAAGGGATCTATTTCAGTGATGCAGGATTCCTTTCACTCGCATTGCACTGTGCGCTTACCATAGAGCAGCTCCGCGCCGGGGATTGGGCGCCCGCAGCAGCCGAAAAAGATGCCAGCCTGCGCCGTGCGTCACGGCTTGCAGCACGGTTGGAGGAGACCTTCGGCGTGATACTGCCGCCCGCAGAGGTGCGCTGCCTCGCACTTTATTTAGAAGCCTACGGCGGGGCCTCCGAAACCGACGACTGGGGCAGCGCAGATACGCTTATCCTGCGGGATATCGCGGTGCAGCTGACCACTTCGGTCGGGCGTTCGCTGGCAATCGACCTTTCCTGCTATCCTTCGCTGGCGGAGGACCTATGCTGCCACCTCCGCCCCATGCTTTACCGCATGGAACAGGGCGTGCCGGTCGAAAACCCACAGCTTCAGGTGATACAGACAGAGTATGCACCAATCTGGCACGCGACCCGCGCCGCCTGTGATACGGTGCAGCAAACCCTGTCCCTGCCGCCCATTCCAGATGCGGAGGCCGGGTTCCTGGCAATGCATTTCGGCGCTGTGCTGGAACGGGAGTCGCTGACACGGATGCGCGTCTGCGCTATGGTGGTCTGTCCATTCGGCATGGCATCCAGCAAATTTCTTGCGTCACAGTTGCTGCGGGATTTTCCGAGCCTGCATATCACCGCCAGTGGTTCGACACGTGGGCTTTCGGCAGACCGCCTGCGGGAGCAGGGAATCGATCTGCTGGTATCTACAGTTCCGCTTGATATTGATTTTCCCCATGTCTGCATCAATACCGTCTTACAGGAGCAGGACCGCGCAGTGCTGCGCAGCACCCTGGAACGGCTGCAAACCGGTCAGGCGGCCCCAGTAAAGGCTGGGAAGCCCGCACCAGCAGACGACAGCCTGCGTTATGCCGGACAGTTGAGCGCACAGCTGTTGGAGCTGCTTGCAACGATGCGGATTGAGACCGTACATATCCCAGGCACGCGCGGTGCGCTGATTGCTGAAGCGGCAAAGCTGTTTTCTCCCGAATCGCCTGGGCCGGTCGAACGCGCCTTGCTTCGCCGTGATGCATTGGGCGGTACCTACATTAAACCACTTTGGGCGCTGCTGCTGCACTGCAAAACGAATCTGGTATCCGGCTGCCGCCTGGGATATCTGCGGGCTGAACCGCCAGTCTATGAGGACGGCAAGATTATCCGCGGGGCGCTGGTGCTGCTTGCACCCGATGTGGAGGAGGGTGTGCCGGTTGAAGTCATACAGGCGGTAAGTGCGCTGCTGATCGAGGAGCCGGAGCTGATCGAGGCGCTTCGTGCCGGTGAGCAGTCCCGCGCGGCCGCAGTGCTGGAACAGGGCCTGAACCGCCGTTTCCGCGATGCGCTCCACCGGAAGTGGGAAGGGCAGCCACGGCCTGATAACGGCCAGCCGGGTTTCGCTGCGGGGCGGGAATTGCCGGAATAACCAAAAATTCAATATCAAATTTGTTGTTTCTGACAGGCTGTAGAATTTTTTGCGAAACTTTTTTTCATTTATTCTGCATGGTTTTACAAATTCCTCTTGCATTGGCTGTGGTTTATTGTATAATTTTAATAGGTACTTCGCGCCTTGCGGAGAAATGTTAAAATGAAGGTGGATGAACATCATGGATTATGTAAAAGAATATGAGCGCTGGCTGGCATCCCCCGCGCTGACAGAGGAAGAGCGTGCCGAACTGACTGCCATCAAAGGGAACGACGGCGAAATCGAAAGCCGTTTCTTTGCGCCCCTGTCCTTTGGCACCGCCGGCCTGCGCGGCGTGCTGGGCGTTGGCCTGTACCGGATGAACCGCTTTACGGTCGGTGCGGCGACCCAGGGCCTTGCCAACCTCATTATCTCAAACGGCGAAGACGCGATGAAGCGCGGTGTTGCGATTGCGTATGATTCCCGCCATATGTCGCCTGAGTTTGCGCGTCTGTGCGCTTGCATCCTTGCAGAAAACGGTATCCAGGTGCGCCTGTATGACGAGCTCCGCCCCACGCCTGAGCTGTCCTTTGCAATCCGCCACTACGGCACGATTGCGGGTATCAATATCACTGCATCCCACAACCCGAAGGAATACAACGGCTATAAGGTTTACTGGGAGGACGGCGCACAGCTGCCCCCGGCAGAGGCCGATGTTGTCGCAAAGGAAATGGGTGCGCTTGACCTGTTTACAGACGTTAAAGTCGGCGATTTTGACCAGTATCTTGCATCCGGCCGCATTATTATGCTTGGCAAGGAGACGGACGAGGCCTATTTGGGCGAGGTCCTCAAGGTTGCAGTGAATCCCGACTGCGTGAAGCAGGTTGCGGATGAATTTAAGCTGGTTTATACGCCGTTCCATGGCGCGGGCTACCGTCTGGTGCCTGAAATCCTCAAGCGCATTGGCTATAAGCACATTATTTGCGAGCCGAATCAGATGGTAATTGACGGGGATTTCCCGACCGTCGTTTCCCCGAACCCGGAAAATAAGGAAGGATTTAACCTTGCTATCGAGCTGGCCAAGGAGAATGGCGTTGACCTGATTATCGGCACCGACCCGGATGCTGACCGTACCGGTATCGTCCTGAAAGATAAAACCGGGGAGTACATCACGCTGTCCGGCAACCAAGTCGGTGTACTGCTGATTGATTACATCATTACCGCACGCCGCCTGACCAATACGATGCCCGCGCACCCGGCTGTGCTGAAATCACTCGTAACGACCGAGATGGCGCGTTCCGCAGCGGAAAAGAATGGCGTTGATTGCTTTGACACCTTTACCGGCTTCAAGTTCCTTGCGGAAAAAATCAAGGAGTTCGAGCGTACCGGTTCGCATGAATATCTGTTTGCATATGAGGAGAGCTATGGCTATCTGGCAGGCGATTACGCACGCGATAAGGATGCTGTTACCGCTTCCATGCTGATTGCCGAGATGGCGGCTTATTACCGCACCAAGGGCATGACCCTGTATGACGCAATGGAGACCATGTATGAAAAGTACGGGTATTATTGCGAGCAGACAATTTCAATCACCATGCCGGGCGTTGCTGGACTGACCCGTATGCAGGAGCTGATGGTCGAGCTGCGTGAGACCCCGCTGACCGATGTTGCAGGCAATCAGGTTGAGTTTGTCCGCGATTATCAGCCGGGCACCCGCAAGAATGTTGCCACCGGCGAAACCGAGGAAATGGAGCTCAAGGGCCAGAACGTACTCTATTACGAGCTGGAAGGCGGCACATCGTTCATCATCCGTCCGTCCGGCACCGAACCCAAGGTCAAGGTATATATCATGGCCCGTGCAGAGGATAAGGCTGCTGCTGCCGCTAAGGTTGAGGCGCTTGCCGCTGCTTCCAAAGAAATTGTGAAATAAAATAAGGTTTCCGTGCAGGATGGTACATCCCATGTCACGGCAAAACGGCAGGGGAGGCATCCTCTGCCGTTTTTTGTGGAATGCTGCGAAAACTTTCCCATTTGGAAGGAACGGAACTGCCATGATTTACCAATTTTGAAACTTTCTTTTATAATCTAACAATTTTATTTGGCAATTTGGATAAACTATGCTATAATAATTTGGTAAATAGTTCAGCATCGTGCAGGCGGCCCGCCTGTGCTAAGGAGGCATTGAGCTTGGCGACAACAAAAAGAAGGCGAAAAAAAAGAAGGAAGCCTAATATTTTTTTCCGTATTTTCCGCAGTCTGCTGCTGATCGTTTTCACACTGGTCCTGATGGGCCTGATCTGTGCAGCGTGCTGTGGTATGGCGTTTGCCTACTATGTGCGCGATTACATCCTTCCCAATGCGGATGTGCCTATTGACAATATCGGCCTGAATATGACCAGCATTATCTATGCGCAGGACCCGGATACCGGGAATTACTATGAATACGAGACATTATACGGCTCGGAAAACCGCACATGGGTGGATTTTGAGGACATCCCGCAGGATCTGAAGGACGCTTTCGTAGCAATCGAGGACAAGGAATTCTATACCCATAAGGGGGTCTATTGGCGTCGGACGTTTGGCGCGGCGCTTGCATGGATCACCGGCGACGATGACAGCTACGGCGGTTCCACAATCACTCAGCAGCTGATCAAAAACATCAAGGACGAGAAAGAGGTTTCCGTCAAACGTAAGCTGAATGAGATTTTCCGCGCACTGGAGCTGGAAAAGAAGGTCAATAATAAGGACCGCATCCTGGAGCTTTATATGAACACGGTTTACTTTGGCAGCCGGGCATATGGCGTGGCCGCTGCGGCCGAAACCTATTTCGGCAAGGATGTGAGCGATCTTACCCTTGCGGAGTGTGCGTTGGTTGCAGGCGTTACGAATAACCCATCACAGTTTAACCCGCTGCTGCACCCGCAGTCAGCCCAGAACCGTCAGCGCACCATTCTGCATGAAATGCGTGAGCAGGAGTTCATTACCGAGGGAGAGTATCGTGATGCGCTCGCACAGGAGCTGGTTTACGCCGAGGGCAGCAGCAAGAACCAGGAGCCAACCTATTCCTGGTTTACCGAGACGGTGATCCATGACGTGGAACAGGATTTGCAGGCACAGGGCTATTCGGAGCAGCTGGCAAAGACGCTGCTGACCACCGGCGGCCTGCGTATCTATACGACGATGGATCCCAGGATACAGAGCACGATGGAGGAAATGTTTAAGGACGACAACAACTTCCCGGATATCAGCAAGAACGGCAAAAAGCCGCAGAGTGCAATGGTCGTTATGGATTCGGTCGGCAATATCAAGGGCATCGTTGGCGCACGGGGAGACAAGGAAAACAACCTCAGCTGGAACCATGCGACTATGTCGCACCGCCAGCCGGGTTCCTCAATCAAGCCGCTTTCGGTCTATGCACCGGCACTGGATCAGGGGCTTATTACGCCGGATTCGGTGCGTACCGATATGCCGGTCACTGTTGTCGGCGACAAACCATATCCCCGCAATTATAACCGGATTTATTCCGGCCAGCGCACGATGAAATATGCGGTGATGCAGTCGCTGAATACCATCCCGGCGCTGCTGTTGGACGAGATGTCGTTTGAAACTTCCTTCCAATATATGACGGAACGCTTCGGGGTCGAGCTGGTAGAACGGCTGGTCAGCGACAGCGGCAATGTCAGCACCGACTTGAGCTATGGCCCGCTGGGCATGGGCGGCCTGACCCGCGGCGTTACCGTGCGCGAGATGTGCGCGGCGTATACCGTCTTTATGGAGGGTAATTTCTCTGGCTCGCGCAGCTATTCCAGGATTGAGGACAGTGACGGCGCGATCCTGATTGACAATACCATTGAGAGCAAGCCGGTTTTTGAGCGGGAGAGCACCGTATATTATATGCGCACTTTGCTTGAGGGTGTCGTTTCCTCTGGCGGTACGGCATCTTTCGTAGATGTCCCCGGTATGTCCGTTGCAGCGAAAACTGGTACGACACAGAATGATAATGACCGCTATTTTGTCGGTTTTACGCCTTATTACGTCGGCGCGTGTTGGTTTGGCTATGAAATCCCCTCCACGCTGGATGGTCTGACTGCCAGCCCGCCTGCCCAGATGTGGGAACGGGTCATGCAGGCGATTCATGAGGGCCTGCCGGATAAATCCTTCGAGGAATACAACGGCTATACAACCAGCGCATATTGTCTCGACAGCGGCCTGCGTGCAACGGAGGCGTGCCGTACTGATATTTCGGGCAGCAACCGCACCGCAACCGGGCAGTATTTCCCCGGAGATGAACCGCAGACCTACTGTGACATGCATAAAACAATCACAATTTGTACAGAATCAGAGAAACGGGCCACGGAATACTGCCCGGAAACCAAGGAGGTTTCCATGCTGGATTTGACGCGGCTGTTCCCGATAGACGTCAGCGTCAGTGACCAATACCGCTGCTTCACGGGCGATAATCTGCCTATCGGTACAGGGGAAGTCGTTTCCGGCGGTTCGAGTGCTAACTATCAGCAGGAATGTGAAATCCACGACCAGAACTATGACCCGGAGGCCGGAGAGACGGAAACGCCCGGCAGCGAGTCAAGCGGCTGGCCCTGGAATATGTTTGGCCCGGGTGACAATTCAGATCCGGATGGCCCCAATACGGGCACATCTTCCGGTAACAACTCCGGGAATACTGGAGGAAACAATACGGGGATTCCAGGCGGTACAAGCACGACAGAGCCTACCCAGCCACTGCTTCCAAGCGATCCCTTTGACCCGGAATGGTGGGGCTGACAGTGATTCGTCCGGAACGAAAGATGAAAAAACAGGCATAAGGCTTCAAAAAAGAAACCGGGGACTGAATGGATTTTACATTCAGTCCCCGGTCCTTTTTGGTGTTTCGTGTGTCAGGTATCATTTTGGACGCAGCGTCAGCCAATATATTTGCCCAAAACGGATAAAAACAAATCGATATCAAGCGGCTTTGCAATATGGTCATTCATGCCATTTTTCAGGGCGGCTTCTTTATCCTCTTCCATTGCGTTTGCTGTCATTGCAATGATAGGGATGTTTTCTGCATCCTCCCGCGGGAGGGCACGGATGGTTCTGGTCGCTTCGTAGCCGTCCATGACGGGCATTTGCACATCCATGAGAATTGCATCGTAATAGTGCGGTTCGGACTGGCGAACCATTGCGACTGCATCTGTACCATCCGGGGCACTCTCTACCGTGAAACCGGTTTCCTCCAATATGGCCTCGGCGATTTCACGGTTCAGCTCGTTGTCTTCCACCAGAAGGATACGCCGTCCGCTGAAGTCAGCCTCTGTCCAGGAACGTGTCTCTTCCTTTTCGATCAGGTTGTTGGCAACCAGTAAGGCCGATTTCAGGTCAGACATAAACAACGGTTTTGCACAGAAAGCGGTGATCCCTGCTTCCCGCGCCTCTTCTTCAATATCCGTCCAGTCATAGGCGGTGAGGATAATGATCGGGGCTTCCTGGCCGATGGTGGCGCGGATGCGCCGTGCAGTTTCAATGCCGCTGAGTTCCGGCATCTGCCAGTCAATAATGTAGGTATGGTATGAGTCATTCTGCCTGCTTGCGCTTTTGGCCCGGTGAACGGCTTCCTTGCCGGAGGTCGTCCATTCTGCCCGCAGCCCGAGCTGTTCCAGCAGCTTGACTACACTCTCACAGCTGTCACAGTCGTCATCCACAACAAGGGCCCGCAGGCCTTCCAGCTCTTGAATCAGTTCCGTGTTTTTCCTCACGTCCTGGAGTCTTAGGCTGAGCTTTACCTGGAATTCACTGCCCTTGTTTTTTTCACTTTGGACGTTAATGACTCCGCCCATCATTTCCACAATGTTTCGAGTGATAGACATACCAAGCCCCGTACCCTGGATGCCGGATTTGGTTGCACTGGCTTCCCGTTCAAAGGGCTCAAAGATGTGCTCAACAAATTCCGGGGACATGCCGATGCCGTTGTCCTTCACCGTGAATACATAGTCCCCATATCCTCGATGGAAAGTCGCCTGCTGGGCGATGCGGAAACTGACCGTTCCGCCTGCGGGCGTGTATTTCACGGCGTTGCTTAACAGGTTCACAAAAATCTGGCTTAACTTTAAGGCATCGGCAATGACATCCTCATTCACTACGTCAAACGTGTCAATGAACAGGTCAAGCTGCTTGGCCTTTACCTGCGGCTGGATAATATTGACCAGGTTATGCGTCAGTTCGGAAAGGTTGCATTCCTGTTCCTTAATCTGGACTTTGCCGCTTTCAATCCGGCTCATGTCCAAGATGTCATTGATCAGGCTGAGCAGATGATTGCTGGAGGAAAGCACTTTGCGCAGGCAGTCCTCCACCTGGCGACGGTTGTCAATGTGGCTGACCGCAATCGTCGTGAAACCGATAATTGCATTCATCGGCGTGCGGATATCGTGTGACATATTGGAAAGGAAGGTCGTTTTGGCCTTATTCGCGTGCTGTGCCTGCAAAAGTGCTTCCTGGAGTGCCTGCGTCTGTTCCCTCTGCCTGCGGACCTGGGCGGTAATATCCTTTGATACGACCAATACCATGATATCCCCGGTGTCGCCATCCAGGGTCATAATGAAGGACTGGCGCACACAGATTTGCTGCCCGGCGGCGACCCAACCCCAATAATCCACAGTAACCTCGGTTTCTCCGGCCTCAAAATGCTGTCGCAGATGTTCCGTGCTAATATTGGTGCGGTATTCGTCCAGAGATTCATCCAGGATGAACTCTTCCCATTTTTCAAAGCAGAGGGAGGCAGGACAGGGGGCACTTAGCCCCACCCGTTCCAGCAGGGAAACCGTGCGCCCGTCAATGACCCGCACAATATCCTGCGTGATCAGATCCTGCGTCAGGTTGAATTCAAAGGTACAGAAAGCGTTGGAGGAGATTGCAATCCGGTATTGCCGTTCTTTACGGTCAGCCAGGGAGATGCGGGCCTGCGTTTGCAGTTCTTTCTCTTTCAGGGCGGTAATATTCTGCCGCAGGATCAGTGCTTTGCTGGCCTGTCCGGATTTCCGTTCCAGACAGATAATGTTGAGATGTTCCCACTCCTCACTGTCCTTCTGGCATATTTTATATTCATATTGGATGTTTGTGTTGCCATCCAGCCCATCTGTAACGGTGCGGCGGTCTAAAAGTGTTTGGAACCGCTGGCGGTCTTCCTCTTTGGTCAGACGGGAGCAGAAATGTGTGGTAAAATCCTGATATTGCCCGCTGGCGGCAAGTTCACGATATTCCGGGGTGGTCCCGGCAAGATAATGGTAGGTATCCTCCTCTAAGTCAGCAAGGATGAAGCGGGTGAACAGTGCGCTGACACCATTGATCACGTAGCCCATTTCACGGTTTTCGGATTCCAGTATGCGCCGGTGCCGCCGGGCCTGGAGCAGCAGGGCAAGGATATACATCACAAACAGGCCGATAAGCGAAATCTGTAAAATCATGCCAATGTGGTTTGCGTCTGCAATCATGGTCTGGGTTACATTCTGCGGGAATGTTTGAACCAGTACATATTCACTGTTCGGTACATTGATAACGCATAGGTTGTCTGTGCCGCAATTTGGGGCACAGATGAATCCCTGTTTGTCAGAACCATCCAGAAAGACATCCCATGCGCCCTCGGCGGTCTGCGCGTCAATCATACCAATATCCCGCAAATGGTCAGGCAGCGGACGGTCATAAGTCCCTTCGGCAGAGGTTGCGATAACGCGTCCATCACGGGTGCAAAGGAAAACCCCTGCCTCCTCGCCAAAATAGCTGGTGGAGAGCATTTCTTTCAGATAGTCTTCCGCGAAATATAGGCCCATCAGGATACCGAAGGTGTCACCCTGATAACGGAGCGGGGCATAATAAACCATCATCGTTTCATCAGTCATGCGGGATTCAAAGATGACGGAATCACCGCTTTCGCCGCGCATACCGCTGGTGAAATAGCTGCGGTCCAAGCTGTTGGTGATACTTCCGTCAGAAGCCATATTGACACCGGCGGCATTGGCAAAATGCAGGGCGTCAAAATCGGAGTTTTCTTCCAATTCACGGAGCATTTTTGTGCTGATGTTCGGTTCATTCAGTGTTTCGCTTAGACAGTAGGCGTAATTGCGTACCCGCCTTTGGGCATTGGTGAGCTCGCTGTCGATTCGCAGCGCAGTCTGCTGCGCGGAATCAATGGCATAGTTCAGATTCCGTAGCTCGATCCATTGACTGTTGGCAGAGGAATACCAGTGGAACAGCAGGCAGATAGCTGCCAGCAAAATCAATATGTACAGTACATTTTGCCAGGACCTTTTTGTCTCACGCACGGTGAATGACCTCCCTCTTTCATAAATATACTCGCGATCAAAAATTTACCGCCGTTGCTTCCCCAGCCTGGACGGACGATAGATGCATCGAATATATCCCCTTTTATATTACCCCCGTCCCGCCCGCAGGCGATGGGTGGGAGTCCAGAGGGATAAATCCCTCTGGCGCTGTCCGCGTAGGACCGCTCGCCGCGTAGGCGAAGCAAACGGCGATCTCGACTTATAGTCGCAGCAAATCCCCCGTCCCGCCCGCAAGCGATGGATGGGAGTCCAGAGGGATAAATCCCTCTGGCGCTGTCCGCGTAGGACCGCCCGCCGCGTAGGCGAAGCAAACGGCGATCTCGACTTTTAGTCGCAGCAAATCCCCCGTCCCGCCCGCAGGCGATGGATGGGAGTCCAGAGGGATAAGTCCCTCTGGCGCTGTCCGCGTAGGACCGCCCGCCGCGTAGGCGAATAAAGCGGAAATTTTCAGCATCCGCAGGTATCACGCTATATAGATTCTATTTTATCACAGTTTATGGGAAAAGTACAGCGTTCCTTTCGAGCGTTTCCATTTTTTTGCCGGTGCTATAGCCCGTACATCGATGGGGACAAAAGCTGTAAACGTTGCAGGTTGTCGCAGTGTTGTGAAATTTGCCAAAAAATGAGAACGTTTTTTGTAAGGGTGGACGAAAAGCCGCCGCGCGTATTAGCGATTGTAAAGGTTTTGTGAAAATCACCAAAGAAATGTTTGCAATTTGGACAGGTATCGTGTATAATGACTTAGAGAGGGCTGCTGTCCCTCTGGCATTGTGCGCCGCACAAGAGCTATCAATTCAGGGAGTGTAAAATCATATGGCTGCTTATAACGTAAACCAAATCCGAAATGTCTGCATCATGGGCCATGGCGGCGACGGCAAAACCTCGCTCGTCGAGAGCCTGCTTTATACTTCCGGCGCAACCGACCGTGTCGGAAAGGTGCCGGAGGGCAATACTGTCTGCGATTATGACCCCGAAGAGGTCCGCCGCCAGTTCTCCATCTCTACTGCGATTGCACCCGTTGAATGGAACGGCTGCAAAATCAATCTGCTTGATACCCCCGGTTTCTTTGACTTTGAGTCCGAAGTGATTTCCGCAATGCGCGTTGCCGACTGCGCCCTGATCGTCGCAACCGGTAAAAACGGCCCGGGCGTCGGCACCGAAAAGTCTTGGAAGCGTGCGGCCGAGCGCAAAATGCCCCGTGCTTTTTACATTTCCAAGATCGATGAGGAAAATTCCGATTATTATACCGCGCTTCATAAGCTGCAAAAGCAGTTCGGCGTCAGCGTTTCGCCAATTACCGTACCTATTTTTGAGGGCAACCGCGACACCGTCGGCGTCGTTGACTGCGTTATCCGCAAGGCCTATAAAATGGAGAAAAATAAGCGCGTAGAAATTCCGATTCCTGAAAATATGGTGGAGCGCGTCGATCAGCACCGCGCGCTGCTGTGTGAAAATGTCGCCGAGCTTTCCGAAGAACTGATGGAACGCTATTTTGCAGGCGAGGAATTTTCGGACGAAGAGCTCATTGCGGGCATCCGCCAGGGCGTAAAGGATCTGGTTATTGCACCTGTATTCTGCGGCACTGCGGCGACCGGTATCGGCTCCTATTCGCTGCTGACCGGCATTTGCGATTATATGCCTTCCCCCGATGAGTCGCCTGTTGAGCTGACCGAGGACGAAAAGGGAGAGGCTGTTGAAATCAACTGCACGCCGAACGGCTCGCCGTGCGCATTTGTTTTCAAGACAGTCGCCGATCAGTATGGACGTTTCTCCTACTTTAAGGTATTCTCCGGCACGGTCAAGAGTGATATGACGCTGGTGAACAAGCGTGCGGACGCAAACGAAAAGCTCGCGCATATCTACACCGCCTGCGGCAAGAAGACGACCGAGGTCAAGGAAATCGGCTGCGGGGATATCGGTGCAGTTTCCAAGCTCGTGACTACCAAAACCGGGGATACGCTGTCTATCCTGGTGCGCAAGGTCGAGCTGGACGGTATTCTGCTGTCGGAACCCTGCTATTCGCAGGCGATTGCACCTAAGACCAAGGGCAACGAAGAGAAGATGTCCACCGGCCTTGCAAAGCTGCGTGATGAGGACCCGTCCTTTACCGTGGAATATAATCCCGAAACCAAGCAGACTGTCATCTCTGGTATGGGTGATATCCATTTGGATGTACTCTGCTCCAAGCTGAAAAATAAATTTGGCGTTGAAGTGACGCTTTCTGCACCGATCGTACCTTACCGCGAAAAAATCCGCAAAAAGGTTTCTGTGGAAGGCAAGCACAAGAAACAGTCGGGCGGCCATGGTCAGTACGGCCATGTCAAGATGGATTTCGAGCCTTGCATGGAATCGGATTACATCTTTGAAGAAAAGATTTTCGGCGGCAGTGTCCCGAAGAATTTCCATCCTGCGGTCGAAAAGGGCATCCGCGAGGCAATGGAGCATGGCGTGCTGGCTGGCTATCCGCTGGTTGGGCTGAAAGCGACCCTGACGGACGGCTCATACCACGATGTGGACTCGAACGAGCTTTCCTTTAAGATGGCGGCTCGTCTGGCTTATAAGGCTGGTATCCCGCAGGCCTCTCCGGTATTGCTTGAGCCTATTTGCTCCATGACCGTAGTGGTGCCTGACAGCTATATGGGCGATGTTATCGGCGACCTGAATAAGCGTCGCGGGCGTATTATGGGCATGAACCCGACGCATGACGGCCAGCAGGAAATCATGTCGGAAGTGCCGATGAGTGAGATTTCCGACTATGCGATTACACTCCGTTCCATGACGCAGGGTCGCGGCTCGTTTGTTTCCAAGTTTGAGCGTTACGACGAGGCCCCCCCGATGGTACAGGATAAGGTAATTGCGGAAAATAAAGCGCGTCTGGAATCGCTGGACTGATTCACAGGATATGGATACAGGCCGGAGGCACAATGCCCTCCGGCCTTTCCAGACGGGCGGGCAGTAAAAGAAAAAGCTGGAGGAAGCCTGTGGGGGCTTTCTCCAGCTTTTTAAGTCTGTTTTTGCCACTAAAACGAAAGGTTCAGGGGCAGGGAATCAATCATCAATTTCCCATTTCAGGACGGTTCCGGATATTGCGTCAATTTCGCATTCGTATTCGGTAAAGCCATTGCGCATTTCGATTTCATAAATCTGACGGCCGTCTTCGTGATCCAGCTTGCACTTGGTCACGGTCGCGCCCGGTGCACGTTCCAGAGCGATTTCTTTTGCACGGTCGGAGGTGATAGCGTTAGCAGCATTTTGCTGTACATTCGGTTGGGCGGCGTGGTGTTCGGAGCTGAACTTTATCACGTTGCCGCTCACGGCGTCGATTTCATAATCATATTCGGTCGTACCGCTGTAAAAGTCAAGGTCATAATGCGCTGTGCCGAAACCCTGTGACAGTTTGATTTCGGTAAAGAACGCATTTGCAGCACTTACCTTGGCGTGGTCAAGTGCAATCTGTTTGGCGCGCTCTTCGCTGATCAGGGTGCCGGACGTGCCGGGCTCCTGGGCTGCTGAGGTCTGGCTACCGGAGGTGATCGTTGCAGTTTGTGTATTGCTGTCATAGGATACTTTCATACCGGCAGCTTCGCAGATCGCACGGACGGGGGCATAAATTGTGCCTTTATAAGAGAACAGCTCGACCGGTGCACCATTTCCATCTTTTGGCTGAAAGTTCTGCCCATTGAGCACGACCCGAATACCGTCTGAGACTGTAATGCTGCGGCTTGCGGCAAAAGCTGTCATGCTGAACCCGGCCACAAGAACCGTTGCAACAACACCGGACAAAAAGCCCTTCAAACGTTCTTTTTTCATGAAAAAGAGTCTCCTTTACAAAAAATATTACAGGATAGGGGGGACTGCAAAGAACAGGCTGCGGGGCATATGCATTCGTGAATGCTGAAAATTCGCCGCAGTGCCCTACGCGGGCAGCGGCAGGGCGCTGCCCTGCACCCGCAATTTTTTCGAGAAAAAATTGAGTAAAAGCTTTATCCCGCTGCGGCGGGGGAAGGGGTGCGGGCATGGTTGCGTATGCATACCGCCCCGCCCGCCAAAGGGACGGCAGGTGGGGATGCGCGGCTGCGGCATGTTCTTTCGTTCGCGAGTATAGCATATACAGGTTAAAAAGTCAATCGAATCATTTCCGGAAACTGTGGGAATCATATGTAGTCCCGGTTTTGTTTTTACCGGCCGGCCTCAATGACAAGCGGATTCCAGCTGACATAAATTGCTGTGGGGATTTTGACTTCGGCCCATTCGGGGCAGCTGTCGTCAACGTAGAAGCCGGTCTCACGCAGGCGGGCGACTACGCGGTCCACTTCTTCTTTGGTGGTGCCCGGGCGGATCATAATGGCAGTGTATTCTGAGGTTTCGATGCCGAAAAATTCGCGTTCAGAAGACCAGCGGCCATCCGAGGCATTCAGGCAGCGCACGACGTCGGTGTAGAGGTCAGCGGCAGGATGTGGCTTCGGCGGCTGGATTGCACGGGTGTGCATTTCGGCTGGGGTAGGGAGGACCAGCTCCCTGGTGTTCGTCTCGCTCATGGATTTATTCGCTCCTTTAACAGAAATCAATAAGGGTTTGCAACTATTACCTATTATACATCAGAATTTTGTTTTCGTCAATTTTTTCTTTGCCTGCGCGGGGGTGCGCGCGGTCCTGCGCGGACGGCGCCAGAGGGACTTGTCCCTCTGGACTCCCTTTCTCC